>JAFQJX010000105.1 GCA_017397205.1 Clostridia bacterium
AAGAAGCTTTGCCAGGTAGAAGATAGCGGCATTGGGGTCAGAGCCGCGAATGGATTTCTGGAGGCATGAGAGGAGGTTGTAGTGAACGTCTCCGTCCTTGTCAAAAATCCCATTGAGCGAGGGGGAAAGGGCAGCGACCGCTTCGCAAGAAATGGAATCCTCTGCCACGTAAAAGGCGTTTTCCAGCATGGAAAGCGCGCGACGCACGTCTCCGCCGCTGGAGGAGGCAATCACAAGCAAAATGTCCTCGCTTGCCGTGACGGACTTGTGAAACGCCTCGTTCAATGCATTCAGCGCCCGATTCAGGGCAGGGAGCATCTCCTGCGGCTCTACGGGCTTGAATTCAAACACGGAGGAGCGGGAAAGAATGGCGCTGTATACGTACAGATAGGGGTTTTCCGTCGTGGACGCGACGAGCGTAATGCGTCCGTCCTCCATGTAGGAAAGCAGGGATTGCTGCTGCTTGCGGTTGAAATACTGTATTTCGTCAAGATACAGGAGCACCCCTCCCGCCCCGAAAATATCGGAGGAGGCGGCGGCAATCTCCTTGACGTCGGAGAGGGTTGCGGTGGTGGCGTTGAGCTGATAGAAGCTGAGCCCCGATTGCTTAGCAATGATATTGGCAACCGTTGTCTTGCCCACGCCGGGAGGGCCGCTGAAAATCATATTGGTCACGCGACCGCACTCCAGCATACGGCGAAGCACCCCGCCGGGACCGACAAGATGCTTCTGACCCACGATGAGGTCAAGTGTTGTAGGGCGAAGCTTATCCGCCAAGGGCTGATGGTCCATGATACGTCCTTTCAGGACACCGCATTATCGGTATCCGAAAAATAATAGGAAAGCTCCTCGCGCAGAGGCAGGTGCTCCTCGGAGGTAAGACAGGGGTCACGGGAAACGGTGCGTGATGCCTCCTCAAAGGCACATCGCATCAGGGCAGGGTCGTCACAGCATTTGGCGAGGCGAAGATTGAGACCGCCGCTTTGCCGCATTTCGCTCCCCTGAGCGCCCGAGAAGAAGTCGCCGGGACCGCGAATCAGGAGGTCCTTTTCGGCAATTTCGTAGCCGTCGTAGGAGTGACACATGGTGTCAAGGCGTTCTCTTGCGGTATCTCCCTGAAAATCGGAGACGAGGAAGCAGTAGGATTTACGGCTTCCGCGACCGACGCGACCGCGCAGCTGATGCAGCTGAGAAAGTCCAAAGTTCTCGGCGTTTTCCACGACCATAAGCGAGGCGTTCGGCACGTTGACACCAACCTCAATGACGGTGGTGGAAACCAGAATATCAATGTCGCCGCCGACAAAGGAGTTCATAACCGCCTCCTTCTCAGCGCTCTTCATTTTTCCGTGTAGCAGCCCGACCGTCAGGTCAGGGAAGACGTTGCTTCGCAGATGCTGTGCAAGCGCAAGGGCACTCTGCATGGGTCTTGAGGGACGGGGGCTGAGGGAATTGAGAGTGACGTCTGCAACGTCCCCGTCCTCGCCCGCCTCCTCAATGGCAGGGCATACGATATAGACCTGTCCACCGTTTGCAACCTCCTGGCGGATAAAGGCGTTCATGCGGTCACGCTGACTGCCGCTGACAACAAAGGTATCCACGCGCTGCCTGCCGGGGGGCATTTCGTCAAGCCGTGATATAGACAAATCCCCGTAAAGGGACAGGGCGAGGGTGCGAGGAATCGGTGTTGCCGTCATGACAAGAAGATGCCCGTCCGTTGCCTTGCTTGCAAGTGCCTCGCGTTGCAAAATTCCAAAGCGGTGCTGCTCGTCCGTAATT
>JAFQJX010000106.1 GCA_017397205.1 Clostridia bacterium
ACGGCGTCACCCGTGTCAGCGTCAATCCTCAGACCCTCTCGGACGAGATTCTCAAGAAAATCGGCCGCGACCATACGGTTGAGGAGTTCTACCGCGCCTACCGGATTGCAAAGGACGCAGGCATTCCTCATATCAACGTGGACGTGATTGCAGGACTTCCGGGAGATACCTTTGCGAATTTCTCGCATACCATAGACGAAATTATCGCGCTTCGCCCCGACAACATTACGGTGCATACCTTCTGTGTCAAGAGGTCCTCCACCGTGCGCCGTGAGCAGAGTGACGTATATTCGCTGACGGGAGGAGATGCAGGAAAGAGCGTTTCCTATTCGCAGCTCAAAACCAAATTTGCGGGCTACAAGCCCTACTACCTCTACCGCCAGAAAAATACGGTCGGAAACCTGGAAAACGTGGGCTACGCCATTGACGGCACGGAGGGAATGTACAACATTTTTACGATGGAGGAGCTGCACAGCATTTTCTCCGTCGGTGCCGGTGCGGTCACCAAGCTGGTCGCCCCCCAGATTCCCGGGCAGAGAAAACGGCATATTGAGCGCCTTTTTACCCCTAAATACCCCTACGAATATCTGCGCGATGCCGATGCAATCCGCGAGGGGGACGAGGCGGAGGGACGCCCCTCAATCCGCGAAAAAATCATTGCGTTTTACCGTGAAAACGGTATGACAGAGTCCTGACAAAAGACAGAAGGTCGCTTATAGGAAGCAGGTGTTTTGCATATACTTGTTTCCATAAGCGATTTTTGTTTTTGGGGGTGAGCGCGTGAAGGAAAAAAGGAGCACGGTGCTTGGTGGAATAGCGGTGCTGACCCTTGCGGGCATTCTGGTCAAGGCAATCGGGCTTTTTTATAAAATTCCTCTGACCTATCTGCTTGGCGACGAGGGACTGGGATATTTCAACGCCGCCTATACCATATACGCCTGGCTGTATATGCTCTCAACTGCAGGTCTGCCGATTGCCGTATCCATTCTGATCAGCGAGGCGCGGGCAAGGGAACAGGCAAATCAGGTTGCCAGAACCGTGCGCCTGACGGGTCGGTGGCTTTTCGCCATCGGTAGCGTGACGAGCGTGGCGCTGCTGCTCCTTGCAGGGCCGCTTGCGCGCATTCTCGGTACGCAAGACGCCGCTTATACGATTGCGGCAATTGCGCCGACCCTGCTGTTCGTTTGTGTGACCTCGCATTTCAGAGGGGTATTTCAGGGGTATCAGAACATGGTACCTACCGCGGTGTCACAGCTGATTGAGGCGTTTGGAAAGCTGGGCATCGGGATGGGGCTTGCCTATCTCGGCTGGCAAAGGGGGCTTGGGCTACCCGTTGTATCCGCGCTTGCCGTGCTGGGGGTGACCCTGGGCACCGCGCTCGGGACGCTGTATCTTGCGGTACGGTATGCCGTTGCAAAGCGGCGCGGGGAGCTTGCTGTCGGGCAGGCAGAGGAAGTGGAGCATATAAAAATAGGAAGGCGCCTGTGGGCAATCGCCCTGCCGATCACCGTCAGCGCCTCGGTCATGAGTCTGACGGGGCTGATTGACCTCGGCATGGTCATCAGGCGGCTTGGAAACGCGGGCTTCACCGTCGGGCAGGCAACCGCCCTTTACGGAAACTATACCACGCTCGTTGTCCCCATGTTTCATCTGCCATCCGTGCTCATCAGCCCGATTGCTACGGGAATCGTCCCCGCCCTTTCTGCCGCTTACAGCGCAGGGAGCAGGGAAGAGGCGGCTGTGATTCTTGGGGGTGCCTATCGCGTCAGCGCCCTGCTTGGAATGCCGTGTGCCGTGGGAATTGCCTTCTTTGCGAAGCCCATTCTCGCTCTTTTGTATCCTGCCGCAAGCGTGGAGAGCGCGTACACCCTGCTCGTTCTGATTGCACCCGCTATCTATTTCGTGTCCGTCTTGACCGTATCCAACGCCGCCCTTCAGGGGGCGGGCAACGCGCGCCTTCCTATGGTATCTATGGTGGCGGGGGCGGTTGTGAAAATCGCTGTGGGATACGTGTTGCTCGGGCATCCTGCCGTCGCCATGCGCGGGGCACCCATCGGGACGGCGCTGTGCTATGCCGTCGCTCTTGTCATTGACCTGTCGCTTGTACTTTTCCGCCTTGGATATACGCCGTCGCTTGGGGCGGTGATCGTCAAGCCGCTTCTCTCCTCTCTCCTTTCTATCGGTCCTTGCGCCCTGCTTTATTACCGCGTGCTGGGAGAGCTGTCGCCCCACCTCGGTGTGCTAATTTGCATTGCGCTGGCGGTGATTTTGTATTTCCTTGTATCGCTGTCCTGCGGGCTTGTAAGGCAAGAGGACTTGGGTGGAGTGCTTGCCCATTTCAAAAGAAAAAGGCGACAGGGACAGCCGTAAATTGTGCTGAAAATGGGCATGGGTAATTTTCCGCAATCCTTAAAACGCCTTGATTTCAAGCAATTTCTTAAAAATCGTTCGTCAAAATGTACAAAGCGGAGCGCATAAAATTGCCCTAATTTTACGAATATACTGACAAGTGATGAAAAACCCTTGCACAAGGGGTGCGGAAATGGTATAATTCAAACGGTACAACCAATTCTATAAAAAGAAAGGTAGAAAAAATTATGAACAAGACCCAATTGATCGAAGTTGTTGCAACCAAGACCGAGCTGACCAAGAAGGAAGCAGAAGCTGCTGTAAACGCAACCATTGATGCAATCGTTGAGGCCCTCAAGGCAGGCGATAAGGTTCAGCTGGTTGGCTTTGGCTCCTTTGGCGTAAAGCAGGTTTCTGCAAAGGAATACGTAAACCGCTTCGGCGAAGGCCAGAAGGTCCTGAAGCCCGCTTGCAAGAAGCCCACTTTCGTTGCCGGCAAGGCACTGAAGGACGCCCTGAACTAATTCATGCGCCTGGATAAGTACCTGAAGGTTTCCCGCATTATTAAGCGACGTACGGTCGCCAATGAAGCGTGTGATGCCTCCCACGTCCGTGTGAACGGAAAGAGTGCCAAGGCATCCTACGAGGTCAAAATTGGCGACGAGATTGAGGTAACCTTTGGTGCGCGCACGCTGCGCGTCCGCGTTACCGACGTCAGGGATACGACCAAGAAGGCAGAATCCGCAGGTATGTACGAGGTCATTGACTGATTCATAGGGCACAAAACCTCCGCATAGACTTAAATAGTCTGTGTGGAGGTTTTTTCTTATGCCTGAAGGAATGGAAGCGATGCAACACCTTGTAACAATACAAGACTGTGCGACTCTCTCCCTGACGGGAGTGAAGGAGGTTGACAGCTTTGACGAGGGGGTTGTGATACTGCGGACCCCCTGCGGGCTTCTCACCGTAGAGGGGGAGGGGCTACACATCGGTCGGCTGGACCTTGAAAAGGGGGAATGCTGCGTAGACGGAAAGATTACCGCCCTCCTCTGGTCCTCCGTCAAGGAGAAGCTGGGACTGTTCCGTCGGGGCAGGGACCGATGAACGTGAATATGACCCGCCTCGGTCTGGGGGCGCTTGCCGCCCTCCTGACGGGGGCTTGCCTGTGGCTTTTGTATCTCCTTTGCACCCTGCTTGCGCTCTTTCTCTTCGGAAGGGCAAGGGAGAAGGGCAAGGGCAGGGCAAGACGGGTTGGGCAGGAGGTGTTTCTTTCTCTCTTTTGCCTTACCTTTGCATTCTTTGCGGCTGTGTTCGTCTATCACGTGAACGGGGGCGTTGTCCGCTGGTTTCTGATAGGGGGGCTTCTGCTTGGCTTTCTCGTCTGTCTGCGCTATTTGCAGGGGGGCGC
>JAFQJX010000107.1 GCA_017397205.1 Clostridia bacterium
GACGTCATGCAGGACACCTTTTTACAGGTGTACCGATATGCCCCCCAATACCGACCGCAGGGAAAGCCCATGGCGTGGATTATGACCATTGAGCGCAATCTGGTTTTGCGCCAGCAGCAAAGGCAGTCCCGTGTGGAATATTTGGACGAGACCCTGGAAAATACGTGGGACGGGGAGGACTGCGCGGAGCAGATAGAGACCCGTCAGCTGATAGAAGGGCTGCTTGCCCGCCTGTCAGAGGAGGAGCGGGAGGTGGTCGTTCTGCACGTCGTATCGGGTATGAAGCACAGGGAAATTGCATCCCTGATGGGGAGGCCGCTTTCTACCGTCCTGTCTAAATATAATCGCGCTATGAAAAAGTTGAAAACAATGATACAGAAGGGAGAGCAAAATGTCTAAGGAAATCAAGCATAAAATCCGTCAGGCGTTTGAGGCGGAGACGCCCGACATGCGTGACCGTGTGCTCTCCGCCTGTGAGGGGCAGGAGCAGGTGCCCCCTCTGCACCTCACCCAAACAAAGGAGCGCTCGCGCAGGGCGGTATCTATGCGCCGCGCGTGGCTGACTGCCGCCTGTCTTATGCTGTTTTTTGCGGGGGTGCTTGCGGGATATCTTCTTCCGCTTGCAGGGCAAGGCGGAGCCGAGGAAACCTACGTTTATCTTGACGTCAACCCCAGTATTGAGCTGGCTCTGGACGGGGAAAACCGGGTCGTGAGCTGCACCGCCATCAACGAGGATGCCGAGGGGCTTCTTTCGGATATGTCCCTTGAGGGGGTGGAGCTGAACACGGCGCTCCACGCGCTGGTGGGCGCCATGTACGTGCAGGGATACCTTTCAGAGGAGGACAATTCCATTCTCGTCAGCGTGGACGGCGCGGACGGGGAGGCGGAGACGTCCTATCTTTGTGATATCACCGACCGCATCAACGCCATCTTTGCAGATGCGAAGATGGAGTGCTCCATTATTGCACAGCAGGTAAGGAGGAGCGAGGAGCTACGGGGCCGCGCCGAGCAATACGGCATCTCCGTGGGGAAAATGCATTTTCTTGATAAGATGGTAGCGGGGCATGAGGAGCTGAGCCAGGAGAATCTGCCCGCGCTTTCCGATATGTCAATCAAGGAGCTTCAGCTGATTTATTCCACCAAGCCCGAGGGACAGGAGAAGGACGAGGTGCATTCGGGCAGTCCGAGCGGCTTTGTTACGCCCGAGATGGCGCTCGGGACCGTGCTTTCTCATCTTGGGCTGGAGCAGGAGGAGACGGTCTTCGCTCGGGCTGTTGCACTGCCGGGCGAGAGGGGCTTGGTTTATACTGTAACCGTATTACCCAAAGGACAGGGCGGCATCTATTTCTTTCAGGTGGATTGCAGGACGGGCGAGCTGATTGAGCCCGAGGACGGTGGATACCAACCCCCTGCTATGCAGGGCGAGGGCAAGCATCAGCAGGAGGAGCCGCAGAATAAAAAATAAAAAAGAAAAAGAATGCGATAAAATCGCACTCTCACATCTTGATTAAGTGAAGCCCCACCGAACGGGACGGGGAACACGAAAAGGAGAAATGATATGAAACGCTTTGTAAAATTGATGAGTGCCGTGCTTGCTTTTTGCCTGCTTTGCGTTGCCTTTGTGGGATGTGGGCAGGAGGAGACCTCCCTTACCTACGTCGGTATGCGTATCAATCCCGAGATTGAGCTTGTGGTGAATGACGAGGGTACCGTCGTGGCAGTCAACGCCGTCAATGAGGACGGAGAAACAGTTCTTTGCGAGCTGACGCTCGTGGGCCTGACCGTTGAGGAGGCAGCCGCTATGTTCACCGAGGTGGCAACCGAGCTTGGCTTCGTGGACGTTGACAGCGAGGAGAACACCGTTTACATCTTTGCTGA
>JAFQJX010000108.1 GCA_017397205.1 Clostridia bacterium
AAACAGAAAAGGAACAGACACTCGTTTGCCTGTTCCTTTCGTTTTTCTAATGAAATGTGCTACGCACATGAAATGATTGCTCTGCAATCTTGAAATGTACTTCCTTCGTCGCACGTGAAATAAAATAAATCCCCCAATGCCTGTAGGCATTTCGTGCTTGCGAAGCAAGTATTTCAAGACCGCAGGTCATTTCACAAATTCGCATTGGCGAATTTATTTCATTGCGTGATTTGTCCGTTAAGGAAATCACGCTGTCCGCTTGGTTCTCTTGATTCAGTTTCGGAAGGATGCGAGAAGCGTGTTCTTTTTGGAGGCGCATTTATAGGCATTTTCATAGTCCTGCCGTTCCCTGTAGCAGGTTTCAAGGTCGGAATAAATGCGGTAAATCAGCAGCACGCTGATGCCGTCGCCCGTGCGGTTGTCTATGATGCTTCGAAGTGTTTGAATCGCGTCCAGATAGCGGTGCTCCCTGATTTGTTTTTTTGCCGTCATGTGCTGGCGGTAGGTGGGGGTCAGATAGGGGTAGTCGGTATCACCCAACAGATAGTGGTAGAGCTCGCGGTTGGTGCCCTCGGCTGACAAGGATTCGTACAGGTCGCGCTTGAGGGAATAATGGGGGGTCAGGGGGTCCGACACGAGCGCACGGCAAAGCTCGGCACGGCAGAAAAGATGCTCGGTGTCAAAAATGCACAGTGCAGCGTATTCCTGCATCTTGGAGAGGTGCTCCTTTGCCGCATTGACGGAGCCGCCGAAGGCACACGCCTCAGCTGCCATCAGGTGGGCGCTTGTGAGCAGGTACGCAAGGTCGGGCGTCGGGGCGGACGGGTATTCCTCGGCAAGCTTTACACATTCCGCATATTTTTGTTGCCTGTAAAGCTCCCACAGACGGGGAAAGAGGCGCGCGGCGGCGTCGGTTGCCTCCGTCTGGTCCTCGTTCAGAAGATACCCCGGCGTGACGCCCAGGCGGTCCGCAAGATACAAAAGGGTAGCCAGGGAGGGGGTTGCGGTGCCGTTTTCAATCTCGCACAGCATGCTGCGCGTCATTCGGTCGCCCGCTACGTCCTTTTGCTTCAGTCCAAGCGTCAGGCGGCGCTCCTTGATTTTTGTGCCCAGCTTCATTTGTTACCTCCAAAGACGGATTTTCCTTTTGCGGTGATGGGGAGGGGGAGCTTCGGGGCAACACGGCTGTACCTTGTACCGTGCTTCTGAGCACAGTGATTGGGGCGGTTACGTGTCATCCTGATTGGTTCCTTTTCTTGCGCGCTCGGCGGCGTCCTCGACATAATCTACCCGCTTGACATCAGAGAGGGGGTTGTGCTGAATTGCCTCCTCCATATTCCGGTTGGTGACGTGGGTGTAAATCTGCGTGGTATTGAGCTGCTCGTGCCCTAAAATTTCCTTAAGCACGCGCACGTCCACCTGTCCCGTCTGGTACATCAGCGTTGCGGCGGTGTGGCGCAGCTTATGGACGGACATTCCCGGCTGATGCAGCCCCGCCTCGTCGAGATATTTATAAACCATCCATTGAACTGTTTTGTTGCTGATGCGCTGGTTGCGCGAGCTGAGAAACAGCGCCTTCTGGCGCATCTTCTCGGGGGTACCGTCAAGGCGCTCGGCGAGGTAGGACATAATGGCGTCGCGACAGGCGTCGTTGAGATACACCACGCGCTCCTTGTTTCCCTTACCAAGCACGCGAATCGTCTTGAAATCCTGTGCGATATCGGTCAGATTAATGCCCGTCAGCTCGGAAAGACGCATTCCGCAGTTGAGAAACAGCGTGAGAATACAATAGTCACGCCGCTTATTGGGTCCCTGTGCGTTTGCGGCGACCCTGAGCAGCGAAATGCTTTCGTCCAGGGTCAAGTATTTGGGCAGGGTGGCGCGCTTTTTCGGCCCGTCCACCTGCTCGGCGGGATTGTTCTTCACGTGTCCTGCGCGCACGAGGAACTTATAAAAGGAACGCAGGGCAGAAAGCTTGCGGTTGCGGGTGACGGCAGAATTATGCTTGGTCTGCGTCAAAAAGAAAAGATATTCAATGAGATCCCGTCCCTGTACCTTTTGAAGGCGCGCCGCATCAATGTGTCCAAAGGCAACCTCGCTGATATCCTCGGAGGTCGGGTCCATTCCTGCATCCTTGGCGGCGAGAAAGCGGAAAAACAGGCGCAAATCCAGCATGTATTCAAACACCGTTTTGTCGCTTCTGCCGTAGACGCTGGTCATGGCATACTGAAAATCAATGGCAAGAGGCGGAAACTGCGCAAGCTCCTCCGGCTTGAGTCTTTGATTTGGCATAACTTCTCCTTTTTGGTTTTGTATAATTATTGTAGCACAAAAAAATCCTATGAAATGTATAAACTGTAAATATTTTAGACCTCGGCTTGCAATCAAAGGGGAATTAGGGTAAAATGAGGACAAGAAAGTAATCAGAGGTCGTTTATGCGGTTTTTCAAGCAGCATTCCTATGAAATCGTCCGCCTGTTCCTCAATCAGGTGGCACTCGGCGTTTTTGGAATCGTCCTGTTTTCTGCAACTCTTGTTGCAGGGGACGGGGAATATTCCTATCTGACGCTCCTCGCAAGCATCGGCAGCGTGCTTTTCTATATGTACATTCTCTTTGCAACGATGCGTGAGCTGGGTGCCAAGGATAAAATCCGCATTGAGGGTGTCGGAATGAACGAGGACAAGAATTGGGGCATCAAGGTTGCTCTCTTTTCCCAGATTCCCAACCTGTTTGTTCTGCTTCTTATGGTGCTCGGCTGGTTCTTCGCCTACGTTTTGCATGCGGGCGGCTTCGGTCTGAACCTCTTCAGCATCTCCTATATTATCATTGGCTTTTTGCAGGCACCCTACAAGGGCATTCAGGGGGCAATCGTTCCCGTGCTGGAAACGGGTGGGCAGTGCATTTCCTGCGCGCTTCTCTATCTCGTCAGCACGCTCCCTGCTATTCTCGTTTGCTGGGGCGGCTATCGCTTAGGACTCTGCGACAAGCGCAAGGTCAAGCTTCAGAAGCCGAGCGAGGACGACGCGGAGTAAAGCATATCACGCATTTCAGCCCCATATACTTTGTAAAAAGTGTATGGGGTGTCTTTATGTCCAAACGCGATGCTTGCCTGTTTTTGCGCCGCTACCTGGCGGCTTGCCTTGCATTTCTTCTTTGCATTGGCGGAGTGTACGAGGTGATGCGAGGGGAGTCCCTCCAGCTTGACCTGACCGTTGGCACGGAGGAGGCAGACCCTCAGCCCGTCATCGTGCTGGACGCGGGGCACGGGGGAGAGGACTGCGGTGCGGTCGGGGTGAACGGTGTCTACGAGAAGGACCTCAACCTGGTGCTGGCAAATCTGCTTGCCGCCCAGCTTCGCGCGGCAGGGCACCAGGTTGTTCTGACACGTACGGACGACCGCCTTCTTTATGACCCTGCAACGGTAGAGAAGGGGCATAAAAAAAGCACCGATCTTGCAAGCCGTGCTCAGATTGCCAACTCCTACGAGGGGGCGGTTCTGGTCAGCATTCATATGAACAGCTTTCCCCAGGAGGGAGTGCACGGACTCCAGGTCTGGTATGGAGCCAAGGATGAGGAGGGCGCCGCGCTTGCTCGAGCAATTCAAGAGAAATGCAACACTTATTTGCAGGCAGAAAACAAAAAGACGGCAAAAGCAAGCACAGGGAATATGTATCTGCTGGACAGGACCGAGGTGCCGAGCGTGCTTGTGGAATGCGGCTTTTTGACCAATTACAGGGAATGCACACTGCTTTGCGACC
>JAFQJX010000109.1 GCA_017397205.1 Clostridia bacterium
ATGGTGCAGTCGGTTGCATTTTGGCAAAGAGCAACGGCGTAGCCCTTCAGGGACGTGTAATGCAGATTGATGTTCTCAAGAGTTGCCCCGTTTGCGCTGTTGATCAGCGTTGCGGCATCGTTCAAGGCCTCGCCCTTTGTATTTTTAAAGCTGATGTTCCTGACGGTACCCGTGAGCGTGCGGAAAAGACTGCACCCTCCGCTATATCCTGCCATTCTCATTCCGAGCCCCGTGATGACGTACCCGTCACCGTCCAGGGTTCCTAAAAAGTCAACGCCGGTGCCACTCACTATGTTCTTGGCGCTGATATCAATGTCGCGGGTCAGACGGTAGGTATCCGCCGCGGTAGCAGCAGCCGCCAGGTTTTGGTAAAATCCTACAAAATCTGCGGCGCTCTGAATGAGGTAGTCGCCGTTTTCGTCCTGGGCAAGCGTGTCGGAGACAGTCGTGCCGTCCCATACGTCATACTCACCCTTGGGGGTAATCTCGGGAGCTTCCTTGTTCACCGTTGCGGCAGAAACGGCGCCCATAGCAAGGGCACCCAGGCAGCCGACCACAAGGGTCAGCACCAGCATCAGCGCAACAAGACTGCTCTTTTTTACGTTCGTGTGCTTCATACGAATTGTTCCTTTCGTGTAACAATATGAAATATACATATATTTATTGTTCCATCAACACAATTTTAGTTTCAAAAATGCTATTTGACAAGCGCTTTGTGCTGATTTTTTTGATTTTTTCTTTTTCGTATTGTGCAGTTGTGACAATCGCGCCACCCCTTTTCATTACAAACTGTATAGGTGCTCTCTCCCCCTCCCCTGCAAGGCGCCCTGTTTGCGTGACAAACAAAAAAGAGCAGACCCTGCGGTCTGCTCTTTTGGGTTATTCGGTATCGGTCGGGTCGCCCTCCGTGGGGTCGTCGGCAGGAGCGTCCTCCCACGCGGCATCGGCATCGGGCGTATCCCAGGCGAGGGGCTCCTCCTCGTAGAGAGGTGCGTCAAGGATATCCTCCCCGCCGCCGTCGGGAGAGGTGCCCTTTCTGCGCTTGATCAGAAGCACGGCAAGAACGGTCACACCCACAAGCACCACCGCGCCGCCTGCAATTCCAAGAATCACGGGCAGGGGGCTGTCCTTGGCTACGTAGCCGTAGGAGGCAGAGAGATCGTTGGTGGTAAAGGTCAGGATACCCGTTTCGGGGTCGTAGGTGTGGTTTAAGCTCTTGACCTTATCCATGGTCTTGACAACGGTTTTTCCGTTTTTATCCGTTTCCACGACGACAAAGGTCAGCCCCTCGTTTTGTCTGTACTTCTCGTCCACGAGAATGGTGACGGTCACGGCACCGCACTTGACGGCAGCGCCCTCCCCGTCCGTGACGGACAAGAGATAGAGCGCCTTCAGGTCCTTGCCGCTCGTATCAGCATTTTCCTCCAGCGCCGCAAGCAGGGCATCGGATGCGGTGTCCCCGTCGGTTTCCTCGCCGGAAAGCGTCCAGTCGGGATAAAAGCCGTCGGGCGGCGTCAGGGTGACTGCCCCGCTCTCCTCTGTGGCGGAGAGCGCGAGAATGGTCAGGGTGGCGCTGACGGGGGGAATGGGCTGGTAGTTGGGAGAGCCCGCCAGCTCAAAGGTCACGGTATAGACGCCCGGCTCCGTAAAGGAGGCGGGGGTGTTGACAACCGTAATTGCTTCCCCGTCAAGTCCTGCGCCGAGCAGAATGGAAAGCGTGTGCGCCTGCCCGTCGTACAAAACGATTTTACTGACGGGAACGTAATTGATTGCGTCGTAAACGGCAGGGTCAACGGTGAGCGTTTTTGTCAGAGAGGAGCCGACAAAATTGACGTTGTCGGTAAGCTCGTACACAAAGGTATAGGTGCCTGCACCGACAACCTCGTCGGGGGAAACAACCTCTCCCGCCGCGTTTTTCACCGTAACGGAAAAGCTGGTGTAGCGATTGCCCGCGCCGTCCGTGAGGAGGGGGGTAAAGGCGTGCGGCTGATTGTTGTAGGTCACGCGGTCGGTGTCCTCCTCTACCGAGAAGGAAACGGAAACGGGTGCAATCGTCATCTGCGCTTCTACGGTCGTGCTTGCAAGCGGATTGTAGTTGACGGTATCGAGCAGCGTGAGGGTAGCAACCACCTCGTAGGTGCCTGCGCCGACGCGCCCGGGGGTCATCACGCAGGAGAGGTGTGCGCCGTCTGCGCCCACAAGCGTCAGATTCTGAGGCATGCCGTTATATACCTTATCCTGCCCTGCATCGCTGAAATAGATGGCAGACAGGTCCACCGTTGCCTTTTGGATCTCCCAGGCAAGCGTCACCTTGGCGCTCTCGCCTGCAATCTCCTCGCCGCCGCGGGCAAAGGTGAGGTTGACGGTGTTCTTGAGCTTCAGGAGCGCCTCCGCAACGGGGGCGCCTGCATTGATGGAGGTATGGTTGACGTAGAGAATGTCAGAATGCACGTATTCGCCGTAGGCGGCAAGGAAAGCGGGCGTCAGCGTAACCTCCTTTTGTGTGCCGTCATAGACGTAAGGTGCGGTATAGGTCCACTCTGCCTCTTCCAGATTGATTTGCAGCTTTCTGACGGTCAGCGTGATTTCAGGTGTGGAAAGCGCCTCGTAGTTGTCCGTTTGTGCCACGGACAGCGTGACGGTGTAGGTCCCTGCGTCCACGGGGGCGGAGGTGCTGGCGTTGTACAGCAGCGTCACCGCGCCGTCCGAGGTGGTTTCAAAGAACACGGGCTGAAGCTCGCCGTTGTAGGTTGTCACGTAGGTCTGCCCGTCAAGCACGTACAGGGTGCCCGCAAGGTCAAAGGAAAGCGTGGGCACGGCACGTGAAATGGTGAAATAGGAGGTAACGCTGCCGCAGTAGTTGCCCTGTCCGCTGACGGCGTAGGCGCCGTCCGCCGTGGTGACGTAGGCGGTCATGCGGTAGGTGCCGCCGCTGGCAGGGGCGGCGGGGAGTTCCTGCCACTCCCCTTCCGTCAGCTTTTCCCAGAGGTAAGTCACGGGTGCCCAGGAGGTGCCGCTCGGG
>JAFQJX010000014.1 GCA_017397205.1 Clostridia bacterium
CGGAACAGCTCGATTTTGGAGAGCTCCTCTGCCATATGGTTAAAGGCGTTAATCAGTTGAAGAAACTGTCCCGTGCGCCCCTTGGCGTTGACGGAAACGTCAAAGTTTCCGCGGGAAATCTCCTCCGCCGCGCGCGAAAGCTCGGTGGTCGGCTTGAGCCAGAATTTGGACAGCGCGTAGGTGAGGATTGAGCCGAGCAGGACGGTAAAGGCAACGACGATGAAGATGGTCCATGCCTGCGTTTTGACGTAGTGGGCGATGATGGGAATTTCGTAAAGCAAAAGGCAGATGCCCGCCGTGATTGCCGCCGCCGCCAGCATGACGATCAGAATAAAGGAAAACAGGGAAAGCCGAATGGTCCAGCGCGATCTGCGCGTCTTCCTTTGTGCCGTTTTCATCTCTTGCGTGTCCTTCATGCCCGCTTCACCGCCTTATAGCCCAGCCCGCGGATGGTGACGATTTCAAAATCCTTTGATGCGCGGAAGCGGTCGCGCAGACGGTTGATATGCACGTCCACCGTGCGCTCGTCCGTTTCGCTCGCCATATCCCACAGCTCGTCCATGATGCGACGGCGGGTAAAAATTTTGTCGGGGTAGGATAGAAGCGTAAAAAGCAGTAAAAACTCCTTCTGTGGCAGAGAGTGGACCGTGTCCCCCTCCGTCACCGTAAAGGCGTCATAGTCAAGCGTGGTGGAGCCAACCGTGATTTTGCGCTCGGTGGCAATTTTCGCACGGCGCAGAAGCGCCGCAACGCGCAGCAGCAGCTCCTCCTCGGACAGGGGCTTGACCATATAGTCGTCTGCCCCAAGGCGGAGCCCGTGACACTTATCCTCCAGCGCCTCTCTTGCCGTCGCAATCAGAATGGGCAGGTCGTAGCCCGCATCACGCAGGGTCTTTACCAGCTCGTAGCCGCCCATGCGCGGCATCATCAGGTCCACAATCATCAGGTCGACGTGCTTGCAATCGAGAAGGTCGAGCGCCTCCTGACCGTCACAGGCGGGGAGGGCGGAATAGCCGCCGCGCTCCAGCACGGCGCAAATTAATTTTCTCGCGTGGGGGTCATCCTCCACAACCATCACGACAAACATAATCGCAACCTCCTTGTTTTATAGGGCTTTCGGGCTTTCGGGCGCGTTTTTCCGCGTCCGCCCTGTTGCTCGTTCATAAAAAGTTCATATTTAGCAAGCGATTTGTTCATAAATCGCTGATACAATGCGATAGGTAAATAGAGCGAGGTCATACACGAAGTGGCGCCTCGTTGCATATTGTAAAGAAGAAGCAAAATGCGGGGTGCATCCCGCACAAGAGGTGCAAAATGGATCTGACAGGATACGCGGTAACCCATAAGGCATTCGGCAACGGAGTCGTCACGGGCTTTGACGGCAAATACGTCTCCGTCCGCTTTGAAGCAACCGAAAAAACATTCGTCTATCCCGCCGCCTTCAACGGCTTTATGACCGTTGCAGACGCCGAGGTAGCTGCCGCCGTCGCTGAGGACCTTGCGGGCTTCCTTGCCGTCAAGCAGCAGCAGGAGGCAGCCAAGGCAAAGGAGAGAGAGCGGCAGATGCGCAGCGGCATCGTCATTCCCGGCAACCGCGCGGCGGTGGAGCGCGCGCAGGAGGGCCGCATCCGCAAGGATGAGCAGCAGGAGGAAATATAATCTTGGGAACGGCGCCTGCGCCGTTCCTGTTTTTGCGCGCCCGTGCGTCCTCTCTCTGCGTGCTTTGTACATTTATTTTAACACACGTGCGCACCAAAGTCAACGAAAGGCGCTGGACAAGCGCCCGAAGTTGTGGTACACTGTAAGAGATTAAACGAGGAAAGGCAGGAGGGGCATGAAGCACTACGACCGCGTGCTGTGGGATTTCAACGGCACGCTGCTGGATGACTTGCGGCTGTGCATGGACAGCGTCAATTTATTGCTTGAGCGCCGCGGGCTGCCTCTCCTTGCGGACGAGGAGGCGTACCGCCGCGTCTTTGGCTTCCCCGTGCAGGCGTACTATGCCCGTCTGGGGCTTCCCTCCGAGGGGGAGGGCTATACCGTCGCGGCGCACGAATGGATTGCCGCCTACCGCGCAGGGGAGCATACGGCTCCGCTCCGTGAGGGTTCCGCGCACCTGCTTGAGCGTCTGATGGCGGCAGGCGTGCCGCAGGGTGTGCTTTCCGCGACCGAGTCGGGCATGCTCCG
>JAFQJX010000110.1 GCA_017397205.1 Clostridia bacterium
ATCACGTCCGGCTTCACGGCGCGGAGCCGCTCCGTCACCTCGCGGAGCAGGAGGTCCACCCCCTCCTCCACGGAAACGGTGTCCATGCCCTCGGCGCTCCTTGTGCTTTCGGGCAACAGAGCAAAGCGGTCGATAAAATCCAGCTTGAGCCCGTCCAGGTCAAACTCCTGCACCGCCCTTGCGTAGGTATCGGCAAGGAAGTCGCGCACCTCGGGATATCTGGGGTCCAGCACGTAGGTATGGAGCCCTGCGGTATAGCTGAGATATTTGCCCCGAAAGCGCTGGTAGTTCTCGCTCTTTTCCCCGACGAAGGGAACGGAGTACCACAAAATAATCTTCATGCCCATGGCGTGAAGCGCGTCCACAAATGCGCGCATATCGGGGATTTTCCCCGCCGCGACCTGCCAGTCGCCGCAATAGGCGTAGCCCCTGCTGTTATCGTCCGTTTGCCAGCCGTCGTCCACAATGACGGTATCCATGCCCAGCTCCTTTGCCAGGCGGCACTCGGCAAGAATCTCCTCGGCAAAAACCTTCTGATGGTAGCTGTACCAGGTGGAATACATGGGCTTGCGCGCGTCGTCAGGCACATGGGCACAGGCAAGCCCCCGCTCGCTCCACCACGCGCGCACCTCCTTTGCCGCGGTGGCAAAGGAAATCTGTTTTCTGCGGTCAATGCGGAGGACCGCCTCGTATTCCCGCATGGGAGAGGTGAGATTGGTGAAAAGCATCACGCGCAGGTCCAGCCGCCCGTTTTCCTCAATCGTCCCCACCTGAAGGGACGTGGGCGTGGCGGTGTCCGAGAGGGCAAGCGTCAGGCGGTTGCCGTCGTCTGCGCCAAACAGGGAGAGCAGAGGCATTCCGCACGCGGTGCGCGCATCACTTTTGGAGCGCGACCAATTGGGGCCGGTGCTCCGGGAGGTGCCACAGGACGGGGACCACTGACCGACGGTATCCACCCGCGCCTCCTGCCACGCAATGCTGTACGTCTTGGGAGAAACCTCCCCCTCAAAAACGAGCTGGATAAGGTATTCGCTCACCTCGCCCTCGCGGAGCAGCGTAATGCTCTCCTGCGCAAGGGGCGTCTCCGTCCCCGTCTTCATTTCAAGCCCCGAAAAACGGAATATGCCCATGTGCTTTTGTCCTCCCGGCAGTCTTTTCCTTGATTGATTCTATTATATACTGCGCGCGCACGCAATGCAAGGCAGTTTTTCCGTGCAGGAACATTTTTTCCCCGCATTGACATTTTCCCCCCGATGTGCTAAAATGCGTTTGTCAATGCGCCTGTCGGCGCGAGCACAAAAAACGAGGTCTCGTATGATTATTTCACATAACAACGAAAGCATCGCCTATACGGGCAGGTGGCACGTCGGAGAGGACGCGGCAATCTGCACGGCGGCGGGCAGCTATTTTGAGGTGGGCTTCGAGGGAGAAACCGTCTGCTTTCACTTTTCCGTTTGCGACCCCGCAAAGGACGTCGCGCATCTCTATCTCAGCGTTGACGGCGGCGCCTTGATCGAAAGCGCCGTGGTTCCCTTCGTCCGCGTTTGTGCCGCCCCGGGCAGGCATACCGTGCGTGTGACGCTCAAAAGCGTCAGCGAATTTTATGACAGATGGCACGCCCCCGAGGCGCGGGTCGCGCTTGTCGGTGCGGAGGCGCAGGGCTTTTTTGCCCTCCCCGAGGACACCCGTCCCATCATTGAATTCGTTGGAGATTCCATTACCGAGGGGGTCATGGTTGACGCACTCCCCCACCCCATCTACGACCATTTTTGCAAGGACCGCGTCTTCGAGGACGATTCCACCGTCACCTACGCGCGCCTGACGGCAGATGCGCTCAACATGCGTCCCTATATCATGGGCTACGGTGCGGTGGGCGTCTGCAAGGGCGGCTGCGGCAATATGCCCCGCGCCGCCGAAGCGTATCCCTTCTGCTACGAGGGCGTGCCTATGCCTGCGTATGAGCCGAGCATCATCGTGCTGGGTCACGGCACAAATGACGGCGGAGCCCCCGCCGAGGAGTTCCACGCGCGCTACGTCGAGATGCTGGAGCTTCTTGCAAAAACGCACCCCGAGGCAAAGCTCGTCGCCCTCTCTCCCTTCTTCGGGAAAATGGACAAAAAGGTGGAACGGGCGGTCAAGGCGTACAATGAAGCCCACGGGAAGCCCGTCACCTGCATTCTCTCTACGGGCTGGATTTCTCCCACCCCCATTCACCCGGGGCGCGACGGTCACAAAGCAGTTGCACGCGAGCTTTCGCGGCGCCTCCTTGACCTCCTCTCAAGCACCTGATCCCCAAAAGGCAGCCAACAACGCCGCGCCGGACGCGGCAACGGATAGGAAAGGAAAAGCTTTTCAAATGCTTGCAACGAACAAAAACAAAACAATCTGGCTTGCCCTTTTGACGATGCTGCTCTGGGGCTCGCTGTTCCCCATGGTAAAAAAGGGCTTTTCGGTATACAGCGTCGAGGGAACGGCAGATATCCTCCTCTTTGCCGGCATCCGCTTCGCCATTTGCGGCGCGGTGATCTGCTTGTTCTCGCTGGCAAGGGACCGTGGCTCCTACCGCCCCGTCAAGGGCTCTATCCTCCCCATTTTGCTCTCGGGACTTTTCGCCATCATTTTGCACTACGGCTTTACGTATCTCGGGCTCACCATGACGGACAGCTCCAAAACTGCCCTCATCAAGCAGGTGGGCGCCCTGCTTTACGTTTGCTTTTCCTTCCTTTTCATCAAGGAGGACCGACCGACGCTCCAGAAAATCGGCGGCGCCTTGATCGGCTTTCTCGGCATCGTTGCCCTGAATATCACGAGCGAGGGCTTCACCTTTTCCGTCGGTGA
>JAFQJX010000111.1 GCA_017397205.1 Clostridia bacterium
TGAAAAGGTGATTGTCGGAGACGCAAAGGAATGCCGCTCCATGGTACTCCGCGCCGACAGCAAGAGCAAGATTCAGGAGGGCTTTTTGCAGTCGCTTGTGTCCGAAAGAGAGCTTTCCACCTGTGACTATACCCCCTGCGTGGTCTTTATTGACGGCGAGTATGCGGGCGTTTACAATCTCTACGAGCGCTTCAGCGACGATTACGTCGAGGAGTACTACGGCATTGACAACGACAACGTCTATATCGTCAAGAAGGGCAGCGAGGGCAACGTGGACGGCGCTACGGCCGCCTACCAGGATATGTACAACAAGCTGTGCTACCTGAGCGCCTCCGGCACTGCCAATTACAATACGCTTGCCTCTCTTGTGGATATGCAGAGCTTGATTGAGCTGATGTGCGCGCAGATTTACCTCTGCAACGCGGATTTCTCGTTTAGCCAGAACATTGCCACCTGGCGCGTCATTGACCCGTCGCTTGAGGACCCGAACAACCCCTATGCTGACGGCAAATGGCGCTTCGTCATTTACGATTTGGATATTTCCATTGGTGCGTGGGCA
Source organism: Clostridia bacterium (assembly GCA_017397205.1). Lineage (GTDB taxonomy): Bacteria > Bacillota > Clostridia > Oscillospirales > CAG-272 > UBA1740. The sequence continues at coordinate 560 of JAFQJX010000111.1, forward strand.
CCCTCCACCAATTTCGCGGGGACCATTGATTCCCCAGGGCTCTCTGACCGCGCAAACAGTTATTTTTGCGATTACACCACCAACGGCTTTACCCAGTCTGGCATCTGGACCTGGGCGGTGCCGATGGAGCTCGCTCCCATTGTCAACCTGATGAAAAACCCGACGTTCAAGCGCACCTTCGCCCTGACCTTCCAGGACATGGTGAACGTGGACTTTGAAAGAACGCGGGTGCTTGAAAAGCTGCAGGCGGCGCTGGACGTCTACGAGCCGCTGATGGAAAAGCATTTTGCCCGCTACGGCGTTCCCGTCAATGAATATGGAACGGGCAACAAGGACGGCACCTCCAACAGCGACTGGAAGATTGTAGAGTGGTTTGGCGGTAGCTCCACCTACACCCCCGTCACGGGCGCTATGTGGCGCCAGGAGATGCAGTTCGCCGTGGACTTCTTTGACAAGCACGGCGCCTATGCGCTCCAGCACCTCAAGGAGGTCTTTGCCCTCTCGGGCTCACTTGTGACCGCAACCGTCACCGCAGGGCAGGGAGGAGCCGTATATCTCAACGGAAACACCCAAATTCCCTTTGGAGAGGACGGCACCTGGAGCGGCAGCTACTACACCGATTACGCCCCTCTCGTGACGGCTGTCCCTGCCGAGGGCTATACCTTTGCGGGCTGGGTTGTGACGGGCGGTGCCACCCTCCCCTCGCTCACGGATGCCGAGGTGCGCCTCACAGGAGTGACGGGTGACTACACCCTCACCGCCACCTTTACACCCGCGACCCCCGTTTCGTAAGGTGGGCACCATGAAACGCCTGTTTCGTTTTCTTTGTCTGACCCTTGCCCTGTGTATCCTGCTCTGCGCTTGCGCGGGCGGCGCGACGCCCCCTCCCTATGACGGGGATACCGACGGTGACACCGACGGCACCACGGGCGGCGGCGATACCGATGACGGGGCTCCCGTTGTCCCGGACAACACCGTCTGGCTTAACGAAATCTGCGCCAAGAGCACGGACGATGCCACGGGCAGATACGATTGGATTGAGCTTTACAACACGGGCGACGAGGAGGTCTCGCTTACGGGCTGGCGCCTCAGCGATTCCAAAAAGGAGCCCGACCGCTTCGTGTTTCCGTCAGGCACCAAAATTGCCCCCGGCGGCTACCTTGTGATCTGGGCAA
>JAFQJX010000112.1 GCA_017397205.1 Clostridia bacterium
CTCCTTCAGAATGCCCTTGAGGTCTGCGGGGATGCCGACGTCCTGGGAAAGCTGACGAACTGCCTCAACGGCGGCGGCGCGGTACTGCTCCTGCGTCATCTTGTCGGTGCCCTCAACGCCCATTGCGCGGGCGATATCGCGGTACTTCTCGCCCGTTGCGGGAGCGTTGTATTCCATGACGGAGGGAAGCAGAATGGCGTTTGCCACGCCGTGGGGCGTGTCATACAGGGCGCCAAGACCGTGTGCCATGCTGTGTACGATGCCAAGCCCGACGTTGGAGAAGCCCTGCCCTGCAATATACTGTGCAAGCGCCATGCCCTCTCTGCCCTCGGCGGTGTTTTCCACGGCGCCGCGCAGGTGACGGGCAATCAGCTCAATTGCCTTGAGGTGGAACATATCGGTCATTTCCCAAGCGGCGCGGGTGATATAGCCCTCAATGGCGTGGGTCAGGGCGTCCATACCCGTTGCGGCGGTCAGCCCACGGGGCATGCTTGCCATCATATCGGGGTCTACAACGGCGATTTCGGGAATATCGTTGGTGTCAACGCAGACGAACTTGCGCTTCTTTTCCACGTCGGTAATCACGTAGTTAATCGTGACCTCTGCGGCAGTACCTGCGGTGGTGGGAACGGCGATGGTGAACACGGCGTGATTCTTGGTGGGAGCAACGCCCTCCAGACTGCGTACGTCGGCAAACCCGGGGTTGGTGGTAATGATGCCGATTGCCTTTGCGGTGTCCATAGCGCTACCGCCGCCGATGGCAACGATGGCGTCTGCCCCGGAGGCAGCGTACGCCTTCACGCCACTCTGTACGTTTTCAATGGTGGGGTTTGCCTTCACGTCGCTGAATACCACGTAGGGAATCCCTGCGTTTTCAAGCAGCGCGGTCACCTTGGCTGCAATGCCGAACTTCACGAGGTCCGGGTCGGTGCAGACGAACGCCTTTTTGTAGCCGCGGGCGGAGAGAACGCCGGGGATTTCAGCAATCGCGCCCTTGCCGTGATAGGAAATGGTGTTGAGTACGATACGGTTTGCCATAGGGAGCTCCTTTTGATTGTTAATTTTTTGCGTATCTATTGTACCACTCCGCGCGGCGCTTGTCAATCGGAAAAGTGCCGCCTTGGCGCCCGTTACTGCTCTTTTTTCAGGAGTGCGGCAGCAAGCTTGGCGAGGTCTGCCTCGGTTTTTTCGTTTGGTGCGCTCAGCACCGTGACGGTGGGCTCTGCCCAACAGAGCTCCTTGCAGCCCTCCAGCATTCCGCGCATCACCTTTGCCGCCATGGGCGCCCAGCTTCCGTTTTCAATAAGTCCCACGGTGCGGCGGCGGAAGCCGCGCTCCGTAAGGTGGGTGATAAAGGCGTGCATGGGCGGGAAAATGCCCGCATTGTAGGTGGACGAGGCAAGCACGAGGTGGGACAGGCGGAAGGCATCCTCCACCGCCTCTGCCATATCACAGCGCGCCAGGTCGTAAAGGGCGACGTCAGGGCAGCCCTCGCGCTTCAGCCGCTCCACAAGCATCTCTGCCACCCGACGGGTGTTTCCGTAAATGGAGGCGTACGCCACGCACACCCCCTCCGCCTCGGGCGTATAGGAGGACCAGGTATCGTACAGGGAGAGGTAATAGGAAAGGTTGTCCCGAAGAACGGGGCCGTGAAGCGGACAAATGACGGAGATATCCAGCCCTGCCACCTTTTTGAGCAGCCCCTGCACCTGGGCACCGTATTTGCCAACAATGCCGAAATAGTACCGTCTTGCCTCGCACGCCCAATCCTCCTCGGCGTCCAGAGCGCCGAACTTGCCAAAGCCGTCGGCGGAGAACAGCACCCTGTCGCACGCGTCATAGGAAACGATCACCTCGGGCCAATGCACCATGGGCGCCGTGAGAAAGGTGAGGGTATGCCTGCCAAGAGAAAGGGTATCCCCCTCCCCAACAGCTTGTCCGCGAGGAGCAAAATCCGTGCCGAAGAACTGCCGCATCATAGCAAACGCCTTTTGAGACGCGACGATTTTCGCATCGGGATAGGCGGCGGCAAAGCGCGTGATGTTCGCGGAGTGGTCGGGCTCCATGTGATGGACCACGAGATAGTCGGGGCTTCTGCCCCCCGTTGCCCTGCGGACGTTCTCCATCCACTCCTCGCCAAACCGCGCGTCCACCGTATCCATGACGGCAATTTTCTCGTCCAGAATCACGTAGGAATTGTAAGACATTCCGTTTGGCACGGTATACTGCCCCTCAAACAGGTCTATCTCCCTGTCGTTGACTCCTACGTAAAGAATATCCTTCGTCACCTTCACGCCTTGTTCTTCCTTTCGTGTGCGTGCGAGCAAAAACCGCAAACGCAAAAGAAAGCGGAAAACGAGTTGCTCGTTTCGTATTCGTTCGACGAGGATAGCGGCAACACCACCAAAAATAACGCAAACGGCGACGACGCGAAAATCGAGTATATCTTTAACGCAGAAAACCAAGACAAACTCTTTAAAGAGGCGTCCGACCCGTTGAGAAAG
>JAFQJX010000113.1 GCA_017397205.1 Clostridia bacterium
CAGAGGTGTTTGTCAACGCCATTCTCGGCAAGGCGGGGCTGATGCCCACCCTTGCGGTGATTGAAACGGGGCGCCGCCTTGCCCTCTCCAACAAAGAAAGTCTTGTGGTGGCAGGGGAAATTGTGATGGCACGCGCCGCGGAAAAGGGATGTGAAATCATCCCCGTGGACAGCGAGCACAGCGCCATTTTCCAATGTCTTGCCTGCGGAGAAAAACGGGAGGTCAAGCGCATTCTCCTGACCGCCTCGGGCGGACCCTTTTTCGGGTACACGCGGGAGCAACTTGGCGCCGTCACGCTGGCGGATACCCTGAAGCATCCTACCTGGAGCATGGGCGCCAAAATCACCGTGGACAGCGCGACTCTGATGAACAAGGGCTTTGAGGTCATTGAGGCGGTGCGCCTCTTTGGCGTGCCCGCGCGCGACGTGCAGGTGGTTGTCCATCGCGAGAGTATAATCCACAGTGCCGTGGAATATATTGATAATACTGTCATTGCCGAGATGTCAAAGCCCGATATGCGGGCCTGTATTCAGTACGCAGTGACCTATCCCGCGCGCGTCGCGGGAAATACCGAGCCGCTGGACCTGTTCCGCGTCGGCACGCTCACCTTTTCTGCCCCCGACGGGGAGGCGTTCCCCCTCCTGCCGCTTGCTTACTCCTGCGTGGAGGCGGGTGGCGCCCTGCCTGCCGCTCTCAACGCGGCAAACGAGGTTGCCGTTGCGGCATTCCTTGAGGGGCGGCTTTCCTTTACGGGCATTTCAGAGGTGGTTTTGCAGACGGTGGAGGAGCTTTCCTGCGCTCGGGAGCAGAGGGACCTTGCGGGCATTCTGGAGTATGACCGCCTTGCAAGAGAGGCGGCACAGCGCCGCCTGTCCGCCTACGTCAGCTAAAGGAGCGTTGCCTTGTATATTCTGATTGCAATTCTGGTGTTCGGCTTCCTGATCTTCATTCACGAGCTGGGACACTATCTTGCCGCGCGTGCCTTTCACGTGAAAATCTATGAATTTTCCATCGGTATGGGGCCGCGCCTTCTTTCCTGGACGAGCAAAAAGACGGGAATCGTTTACGGGCTCCGTGTCATTCCCATCGGCGGCTTCGTCAGCATGGAGGGGGAGCTTTCCCCGCCCGACGGGCAGGCAGAGGAGCAGCCCTTTGAGAGCGTTTTTGGGGAGCAGACCTCCGTCGGGGGGCAGGCAGGGGCAGGACCCCTTGCCACCAAGCCCGCCTGGCAGCGCCTCGTCGTGCATGTGGCAGGCGCCGCAATGAATCTTTTCTTCGGCTTTCTTGCCGCTGTGATTCTGACCTGCGCCCTGACCGTTGGCGGCACCACGGTTGCCAAGTTCGTCCCGGTGGAGGGCGCAACCGTCACCAGCCAGGAGCAGGGGCTTGCCGTGGGAGATACCATTCTCAAGGTGGGGCGTGAGCGCGTGCATATTGCCGACCAGCTCTCCTATGAGATTATGCATCAGGGCGGCACGGATGAGCCAATCATCCTGACCGTGCTGCGCGACGGGGAGGAGCTTGAAATACCCGTCGTTTTCCCGTCCGTTACGGAGCAGGGTCAAAGCATCGGTATGTACGATTTTTCCGTGTATGCCGAGGAAAAGACGCTCGGCGTCGTCATCAAGCATTCCTTTTTCAAGTCCTGCTACATGGTGGAAATGGTGTGGGACTCTGTCATTGACCTTGTGACGGGGCGCTACGGCTTTGAGGCGGTTTCCGGCCCCGTCGGCACCGCAACCGTCATTGCCGATGCCGCGAAGCAAAGCTTCGTCACACTCTTTTATCTCACCGCCCTGATCAGTGTCAATCTGGGCGTGTTCAACCTGTTGCCGCTGCCTGCGCTTGACGGGGGACACATTTTCTATACGCTGCTTGAACTCATCACCCGCCGTCGCCTGCCCGAAAAGGTGGTGACGGTTCTGGACACCGTCGGTATGTTTTTGCTTCTCGGACTCATGGCAGTGGTGATGCTGAAGGATATTTATATGCTGTTTTAGGGCAAAGCCCAAGGAGGACGTTATGGGAACGCAACGCACGCAAAACCGAAAAGTGACCCGCGCTGTGCAGGTTGGCACCGTACGGGTAGGGGGCGGTGCGCCCATTTCCGTTCAGTCCATGACCAATACCCCCACCGGGGACGTTGCCGCAACCCTCGCACAGGTAAGGGCGCTGGAGGCGGCAGGGTGTGATATCGTGCGTCTTGCCGTGCCGGACAAGTCCTGCGCCGCAACCTTTGCCCGTCTGAAGGAGGCAGGGGTCAGGGTGCCCCTCGTCGCGGATATTCATTTTGACAGCGCGATTGCCCTGGAGTGTGTGGCGGCAGGGGCGGATAAAATCCGCATCAATCCAGGGAATATCGGCAGCGAGGACAAGGTTGCCGCCGTCGCCCGTGCCTGCCGTGAAAGGAAAATCCCCATTCGCATCGGGGTCAACGGCGGGTCGCTTGAAAAGCATATTCTCGCAAGGTACGGCTCCCCCTGTGCTGAGGCGCTTGCAGAAAGCGCCCTGTACACGCCGACCTGCTTCGCAGGTTTGATTTTGAGGACATCGTGCTCTCCGTCAAGGCGTCCTCCGTCGGTGAAATGATCCGCGCGAATGAATTGCTGAGTGAAACGACGGAGTTCCCCCTGCACCTCGGCGTGACGGAGGCAGGCGGAATTGAGAGCGGCACCATCAAGAGTGCCATCGGAATCGGCAGTCTGCTGACCCGCGGCATCGGTGATACCGTCCGCGTGTCCCTCACCGCAGACCCCCTTGAGGAGGTCAGGGTGGCAAGACAAATTCTGAACATACTGAGCCCGAGCCGCGTAGGAATGGATATCGTTTCCTGTCCCACCTGTGGGCGTACGAAAATAGACCTGATTTCCCTGCTTGCCGCGTTTGAAGCGGCGGTGGACCGAGAGGGACTTCGCGACCTTCCCGTCAAGGTCGCCATTATGGGCTGCGCTGTCAACGGACCCGGCGAAGCGCGGGACGCGGATATCGGCATTGCAGGAGGGCAGGGCGATGCCCTGCTGTTCCGCCACGGAGAAACCGTGGCAAAATACCCCCAGGACGAGATCGTGGGGGTGCTGATTGACGAGCTGAAAAGGATGAAACAGCCCCATGACTGAACAAAAGAACTTTCAGGCACTGTTTCCCCGCTATGAGCTGACGGGGGAGCAGGCAGACTATATGAAATACGCCACGGGCATCCGCCGTCTTGTCCAGAAGGACGCAAACGGACAGGTGACGCACGTGCAGGTGTACGCCAACTTCACCCGTCACGTCCCGCGGGACGTGCTTGCGGCGGTGGAGGCAGGGTGCCGCTCCTATTACGAGCTCCTTTCCTTCCGCATCTATCCGACCTATTCTCCCGATCTGTTCCGCCTCG
>JAFQJX010000114.1 GCA_017397205.1 Clostridia bacterium
ATCTGCATTTGAGATATGCGGGAGATAACGATGAATTGTATTTTAGAGATTATCTTATCGAGGTTCCCGATATTGCAAAAGAGTATGAAAAATTAAAGCTTTCGTTATGGAAAGAATACGAACATAACAGGGATGCTTATACAAACGCAAAGACCGAGTTTGTAAAGAAATATACCGAAAAAGCGAAATCAATTTATGGTAATAGATATTAACAAATTCCAATAGGTAGAACAGTTAGGAAAACAAGAATTTATCGATTATAAGGAGCGTGTTATTCTTGAAGTTTAGACGTAATATTAAAGAAGAGAAGCTTTTTCATAAAGTTGCATTATTCTCGTTGATTGCAGAAATAGTTTTATTAACAATTTATTTTATAACATTTAATGAAGAATTAGTTCGTTTTATTTTGCTTTTATTATTTGTATTTCCGTTATATTTCCTGCTTGTTCATTTATTGAGAAAAAGTTTTGTAGAATTTCAAGAGGATAAAATCATTTTAATAAATGGAAATGGGATAAATATTGTTATTAATATTAATGAAATTGAAAAAATACTAATTCCATCATCCAAAGCATTAGAGAGTAAAATGAAAGCTAATGCTATAATAATTAAAAGAATTGGTGTAAATAATATAATCTCATATAGTTCAGAAATAGAAAATTACATAAAGAATAATTATAAGATAGATGTAGAATATTATGACAATTATACTCAAGCAATTAAATGATTTTTATAGTTTATTTGCATGCCAAATTCCAATTTGTCGGGCTGCTGTTTTTCGGAAATCTATGCAAACGGAGCGCGCAAGATGCCCGGCGAGATTCGGGCGCGTGCTTTCGCAAAGCAAAAAGAAAAAGGGAAACGAATTTTTCGTTTCCCTTTTATATTCCAAGCATTTCAAAAACAGCTGTGCGCGGTTGCTTTATCCTATTACGGGGCGGCGGGGTGGCTTTGCATCAGAAAGTAATGGCGTGCCACGTAGGTGGGGGTGCTGTCGGCTTCGTCCCAGGTCAGGTCAAGGTGGAGCCAGGTGCCGTCAAGGTATACGCGGTTCCATTCGTGATTTGCGTCAAATGCGGGGACACATTCGCACGCCACCCCTGCGCGGTCACACAGCGCCTTGAACAGCAGGGCATATGCCTGGCAGACACCCTTGCCCGTTTCCAGCAAGCTGTATGCATCGTAATTGACGCGCCCCGTGTCGTAGGAAAAGCGGGCAATCATTTCGTCGTGCAGGCGTGCGACGGTTTCCTCCTCTGTCAGGGAGGAGCCGCAAGCGGCGAGGATTTCGTCCATTTTTTCTATCATTTCCGCTTCCCGCTCTTGCCTTTCCTCACGGGTGAAGCGGTAGGTCGGGCGCAGGTAAAGCGGCGTGCCGCCGGACGTGCCGAGCGTATAGTGAGAGGAGACGAAAAACAAAGCCGGATTGGTCGCATAGAGGGTGGAATAGCACGCCCCGATTTCCTCCTCGGTCAAGGGGGACAGGTGTGACAGGGAAATCATCTCGCGCTCCTCAAGCAACCCCTCCAGCAGCGTTTCTGCAAGCGTCGCGGGCGGCGTCGGCTCTATCTGCCCTGGGACACTTGCCAGGGAGAGCAGCGCAAGAAAGAGGCAGGACAGCACAAGGAAAACAAAAGAAAGACGGCAAAAGAATGGCTTTTTCACAGGCAACTCCAACGGGTGTTTGTTGCTATTGTATTCCATTTGCCGTCTTTTATTTATGATACGGAGATTTTTTTAGGGCGAGGAGGCGCTTGCCGCGTTACGCCTCGTCTGCCGCAATTGAGACAAGCGAGAAGCGCACCTTGCCGCGCGCGATATCCGCCTCCTCCACGCGCACCTCAATGCGGTCACCGACCGTCAGGCGGTCACGCCCCTGACGTACGGAGAGCGTGCCTTCGTCAAAAATCCAGATGCCGCCAGGCAATTCAAGCAGGGGAATCAGCCCCTCGCAGGTATTGTCCAGCATGGCAAACACCCCGAAGCGGGTGACGGAGGAAACGGTGGCGGGATAGACCTCGCCGAGATGCTTCTCCAGATACAGCGTCTTGTAAAGGGCATCAATTCTGCGCTCTGCCGCAAGTGCCTTGAGCTCTGTTTCGCTTGCCGCCTCTGCGGCGCGGTGGGCGTAGCCCGTGTACTTGTTTTTCGGCTCCTCCCCGAGTAAAACCGCCTCAATCATGCGGTGTGTTGCAAGGTCGGAGAGACGGCGGATAGGGGAGGTGAAATGTGCGTAGCGTTCGATTCCCAGTCCAAAGTGCGGGCGGCAGACGGCGCTGTAGCTTGCCTTGGACATTGCCCGCAGCATAGACAGGGAAACTGCCTGTGCAAGCCCCTTTTCTCTTGCCTCGTCCAGCAGCTGTGACAGCTCCTTTGCCGTCACCTCCTTGCCTGCGCCGAGGGCGGTGGTGTTCAGCCCGAGGTTGTGTGCGTAATGGGCAAAGTCCTGCAGCTTTTCGGCAGGGGGCGGCTCGTGAATACGGTACACGCAGGGCAGCTCCTTGCCGTAGAGGAGGTTTGCGACCCCCTCGTTTGCCGCCAGCATAAACTGCTCAATCAGCTTTTCTCCGTCGCCGCGGGTGCGCGGGAGGATTTCGGTGGGCATTCCGTCCTCGCCCAGCAGAATCTGCGCCTCCGTTTGCTCCAGCTCCATGGCGCCGCGACGACGACCGACCTCTGCCAGCACCAGATACAGCTCGTGCATCAGGCGCAGGGTGGGGAGCACGCGCGCATATTTAGGGGCAAAGGCAGACGCCTCGCCCTTTTCAAAAAGATCGTTCACCTCGCTGTAAACGCCGCGCACGCAGCTGCGGATGATGGTACGGGACAGGCGGGTTTTGAGAATGGCACCCGCGCGGTTGATTTCCATAATCGCGGAGAGGGCGTACTTGTCCTCCCCTGCGTTCAGGGAGCAGGCGCCGTTTGAAAGCGCAGGCGGCAGCATCGGCACCACCTTGTCCGTAAAGTACACGCTGGTGCCGCGTTGCATCACCGCCCTGTCCAGGGCAGACCTCGGGCGGACGTAGTGAGAGACGTTGGCAATATGCACGCCAAGCTCATAGTTTTGATTCGGCAAAAGGCGAAGGGAAATGGCGTCGTCCAGGTCCTTGGCATCGGCGCCGTCAATGGTGAAAATAATCCGGTCGCGCAGGTCCTCGCGCCCATCAGGGGAAAGGGGCAGACGCGACAGCTCCTCCGCCTCCTGCAGCTCCTCCTCCGTAAAGGGGACGGTGATATCACATTCTGCAAGAATTGCCTCGTAGTTTGCCGTGCGCGAGGTGGCGGGACCGAAGCTGCGGAGCACGTGCCCCGAAAGCAGGGAGACGCCGGGGCGGCGCTTGATGGCGACCTCCACCTTGTCCCCGACCGCGGCACCTGCGGTGTCCGTCACGGCGACGTCCTGAGAAAAGTGCGAGTCGTCTGGGGAAACGAAATACAGGGGTGCGCGGCGGCGGCCGCGCCCGTCAAAGCGCTCCTCGTACAGGGTACCGATGACGGTGACGCGCCCAAGCTCCAGAATGCTCACCACCTCGCCCTCGGTGCGCTCCTCTCCGTTCTTGAGATACACGCGGTAGCGGATTGCCACGCGGTCGCCGTGGGCTGCGCCCCCCGTTTTGCCTGCGGGGATGAAAATATCCTGATCTACTCCCGCTACCTCAACGAAGCCGTAGCCGTTTTTGGTGCCCTCAAAAAGCCCCTCCCCCTGACGGGCGGGCTGGCGGGGATAGGAGGGGGTGGGCGCACGGCGCGCCGTCGGGCGCGGGGCGGTACGGTGGGCGTGTCTTGCTCCGCCGCGCAGGTTGCTTTGTTTTTTCTTTTTATGCTTCATAATCTCCAAAAATTGCAAAACAAAAGGCGGGGAATACCCGCCTGTTTGTTACTTGCTTGTAAATTCCTTATAAAAAGCAGAGCCGCTCTGCCACTCGTTGCCGGTGATGATGTCGCCGTAATTGGGCTGAATGGCGTATACCACGAACACGATTACGATAAAGGCGACTGCCACAACGGTGGTGATCAGGTTCAGAAGCCGCTGGGTACGGGCGGAGCCGTCA
>JAFQJX010000115.1 GCA_017397205.1 Clostridia bacterium
GCCATTTTCTTGCGGTCCCTCGGGTTGCGCCCGATGGGGGCGTTGACGGTACCCGTGTCCGCCTTGAAGCCGCCGTTTGCAAGGGCGAAGTAGATGCGCTTGATCCCGTGGTAGGACATCTGCTCGGAGAGCCCCCGGTGGGCGGCATCGTTTTTGGCTACCACGAGCAGTCCGCTCGTGTCCTTGTCAATGCGGTGCACGATTCCCGGGCGTACCTCTCCGCCGATGCCCGACAGGGAGGAGCCGCAATGGGCGAGCAGCGCGTTGACAAGCGTGCCGTCGGGATTGCCCGCGCCCGGGTGCACAACCATGCCGACGGGCTTGTTGACGACGAGGAGGTCGCCGTCCTCGTAGACGATATCAAGGGGGATTGCCTGCGGCTCAGCGGTGGCAGGTGCCACCTCGGGCAGGGTGACGGTGAGGGTCATGCCCTCGGTCAGGGTCGTTTTTTTGTTGAGAGTTTTCCCATCGCATTTCACCAGCCCTGCTTCGCACAGGCGGGAGACGGCGGTCCTGGAAAGCTCCGTGACGGAGGATAGGTAGGCGTCCAGACGGACGCCCTCGCCCCTTGCATCAACGGTGACGATCATGGCGTTTCCTCCTCGGGCGGGTCCGTTTTTTTGCTCCGCATCTCCCGTATCACGTCAAAGAGGAGGGAGAGAAGCATCATCGCCGCGCCTACACAGACAAAGCTGTCTGCGCCGTTGAAGATGGCAAAATCAATCAGGGTGAAATCAATGAAATCCACCACGTAGCCAAGGGCAACGCGGTCAATCATATTGCCAATTCCTCCGCCGATGACGAAGGCAATGCCGAGGTCAAACAGGACGTTTTTCTCCCGCTTGGCAAACAGGTAGACAAGGAACGCGAGAATGCCCACGGTGGAAACCACCATAAACACGGCGCGCCTGTCCGCCAGCATTCCAAAGGCGGCGCCTCTGTTCTCAAGGTACGTCAGGTGCAGCACGTTTTTCCACAGGGGAAGGGTGTCCAGGGGGGAGAGGTATTTCACCGCCAGCCATTTGGTGAGCTGGTCCAGCCCGACCACAAGGGCAATGACGGCGAGGTAATACCATTTTTGGCGAAGTCCCCCGAGCATATGCAAGGCACCGCGTTTGATTGCGGTGCCGAGGGTTTTGGCTTTTTCTTTCAAAGCAAGCTCCTTACAGAATGAGTATAGGCAAAAGACTATTCAAAAGGGATAGCAAAAGAAAGGTGATGAAAAAGGGAATGTCGAGCAGCATGCCGTCAAAGGCGCGAATGCGGGAACACAGCGCGCGGATGGGGAGGATAAACGGCTCCGTTACCATCACGAGAAACATCATCAGGGGATTTTCCTCGTCCCGCACAAACCACGAGAGAATAGCGCGCAAAAACATCGCCAGCTCTGCCGCGGCGAGTGCCAGCTGCCCGCACCTTGCAATCACGTAAAGCAGGGTACGCACGGATTTGCCCCCTGTCAGACGGGCTGCTGAAAGTCGCTGACGTCTACGTTGGCGGGAGATACGATAAAGGTGCCCTCCGCCACGGGGCGGATATCGTAGCGGGTGGCATACGCCACGCCCGTCACGAATTGCAACAGACTTTGTGCCTCCCTGCGCTCCATGGAGGTCAGATTGAGAAAGACGGTGCAGCCCGCAAGCAGATAGTCGGCGATATCCACCGCATCCTCATAGCGCTCGGGGCGAGCCACCTTCAGCTCAATATTGTTGCCGCCCAGCGCAAGACCTGCGGCTGAGCCCTCCTGCTGAGGTGCGGCAGATGCGGCAGGGGCGACGGGAGTATCCGTTGCCTCGTAGTAGCCGTCGCTGTCGTAGGTGTCCATTTCGTTTTTCTTAGACCAGAATGCCATTTCGTCTTCTCCTTATGTTGGGGATTGATTGTTTTCAAAAAATGCGCGTCCGATACGGACCAGGGTTGCCCCCTCCTCGATTGCCACCTCAAAGGAGTCCGTCATTCCCATGGAAAGCACGGGGTCGTCTCCAAAGGTGCCGCCCTGCCCGAGCTTCTCAAAGAGGAGCCGCGTCAGAGCAAAATAGGGGCGGTATTCGTCCGGGGAAAGGTGAGGCGGCGCCATCGTCATCAGCCCGCGTACGCGGATGTGGGGCAGGGCAAGCACGGAGGCGAGAAGCGCCTCCGCCTCCTCGGGCAGCACGCCGCCCTTTGCCGCCTCGCGCCCGCTGTTGATTTCAATAAGACAGGAGGTGACGCACCCCCACTTTGCGCTTTGCTTTTCTATCTCCTCGGCAAGGCGGATAATGTCAAGGGAGTGTATGAGGTCCACGCGCCCTGTCACCTGCCGCACCTTGTTGGTCTGCAGAGAGCCCACGAGATGATAGGTCATGGCAGTGCCCGCATCCGAGAGCAGCTGCTGCCGTGCCGTGAGGCAGGCGGTGCGGTTTTCACCGAGGTGAGAAATCAGACGGGTGCCTGCAAGCGCCAGCACCTCCTCGTCCGTGCCGCTTTTGGTGACGGCAACGACGGTGGGGGGTGTCACCCCTGCACGCGCGGCGGCAAGCGTCACGCGCTCGAGCACGCGGTGGACGTTGTGCTCCACATAGTCAAATTGTACCACGCTCTCACCTCGCAGGCGGGCGCCCGCACGGGTACCCTGCATTTATTTTATTTAGTATACCATAAATAAAGAGTGCTTTGCAACTGTTTTTTTGGGTTTTTGGGAAGGGCAGGGCGGCGCGGCACTTGACAAACGCCCCCCGCGTTGGTACAATGGTTTGAAAGAAGAAAAGAGGACTCTCTATGAAAATTCTACCCTTAAAAGGAACCTGTGACTATTTGCCAAGAGAGGTTGCCCTGCGCGATTATTTGCAGGGGACCATTCTCTCCGTTTACCGTGCGGCTGGCTACGAGCGCATTTCCACCCCTGCCATTGAGGACATTGAGAACATTGACAAGAGCGAGGGCGGGGACAACCTCAACCTCATTTTCAAGATTCTCAAGCGCGGCGAAAAGCTGGAGGAGGCGCTGTCTGACGGCTCCGCTTTGTGCGATATGGGTCTGCGCTACGACCTGACTCTGCCCCTGTCGCGCTACTACGCAAATAACAGACAGAATCTTCTCACCCCTGCCAAGTGCATTCAGACGGACCGCGTCTGGCGGGCGGAACGTCCCCAGAAGGGGCGCCTGCGCGAGTTCGTGCAGTGTGACATTGACATTCTCGGCTCCGCGTCCCCTACCTGCGAGGTGGACCTGATTGTGACCACCGCCAAGGCGCTCCGCGCCGTGGGCATGGAGGACTTTACGGTGCATATCAACGACCGCGGTCTGCTCACGGGGCTGCTTGCCGCGCTGGGCGTTCCCGCCGAGGCGACGGACGGCGTCTGCATTACGCTTGATAAGCTTGACAAAATCGGCATTGACGGCGTCAGACGGGAGCTTGGGGAGCGCCTCTCCGACGAGGGCGTTATCGAGAAGCTGTGCGCCCTGATGGCAGACGGACCCGTGACGCTGGATGCCGCCGCCGCATACCTCGCCGACAAAGCCCCTGCAGAAAACCTGCGCTGGATTATGGACACCGTTGCCGCCGTGACGGACGGCGGGGTGCCGCTCGTCTTTGACCTGACCCTCATTCGCGGACAGGGCTACTATACGGGCCCCGTCTTTGAGGTGCGCTCCCGTGAGTTCCGCGGTGCGATTGCGGGCGGCGGACGCTACGACCGCCTGATTGGAAAGTTCCTCGGCGAGAACGTGCCCGCCGTTGGCTTCTCCATTGGCTTTGAAAGGATTTGCGCCATTCTGCGCGACCGTGGCTTTACGCCTCCCACCAGGCGGCGCCGCGTTGCACTCCTGTACTATCCCGACCAGATGGTGGTTGCCGCCCGCGCCGCAGAGGAGCTGCGCGAGACGTGCGACGTCAGCTTGATTGAAAAGACGGGCAAGGTCGGCAAGCTGATTGGGCGCATCGAGGCGTACGGCTTTGACGCCTTTGCCGAGGTGACAGCCGAGGGCATCACCGTCAAGGAGCTGGGGCAATGATTCAAAAGCATTTACCCTCCGCGCAGGCGCTTGCCTTTCTCGGAGATGCGGTGCATACGCTGTACGTGCGCGAGATGCTGGTCAGACGGGGCATTTCCCATTCGGGGGACCTCAACCGCGAGGCGCTTGCCTACGTGACCGCCACCGCACAGGCGGCGGCGATGGAGAGAATACGCCCCCATCTGACACAGGAGGAGCTTGGCGTTTACTCCAGCGCCCACAACACCTCCCATATCAACCGCCCGAAGCACGTAAAGGGAGAGGACTACCGCGCTGCAACCGGCTTTGAGGCAATTCTCGGCATGCTGCATTACCTCGGTGACGGGGCGCGCATCCGCTTGCTCCTGGAAATTGCCTACACAGGCGAGGGGGAGTAAACAATCAAAAAACGCACGGTGGCAGAGGCACGCGCCTCTGCTGCTTTTTTTGTTGCTTCGCGTGGCGAGAGGGCGCGCGACAACACGGAGCTCCGGTTGCAAAAAGGGACAAACGGGGGCGGGATATTCGGGGTTGTCCCACCGTCTGCGGTAACGCCTTGGCGGCGGCAGCCCCGTAAGACGGGTGGTAAAAAATCCACCGCATTTTCGCACAAAATACGAAATTACCTGCATAAAGGAGGGAGGAGATGCAGATACCATTTTTTGCCTGTTTTTCAGACAGAATATGACAAAAAACGAAAGTTTGTCAAAAATGCACAAAGCACACATGAAAACGGCTTATTGACAATTGAGTCTGTTGATATGTACGCTAACTGCGTCAATTTTTTGATTTTTCAAGTGCGGTCGGCTTCGTTTCGACAAAATCGGGCAAAAAGTTATTGACATTTTCACATTTTTTGATGTCACTAACTTTTTTGCAGCCAAAAACGTGATTTTTACAGTTTCACATCTTGACAAAGCCGAAACGGGCTGCTCTATCCGTTTTTTCGGTTGTTCTTTTATACAAGCACTTCGCAAAAAATGCGCCGTTCAAAACGGCTTTTGGGAAGGGCTACGGGAGGTGCTTTTTGGTGGCGGAGGTGGAAGATGCACGTAGCGGCGTGAGAGGGGCGCCTACCCGCGCGGGAGGGGACTCCGCTTTTTTTCAAATGCAGTTGCACGGGGGCGTATTTTGTGCTACAATAAAGGCAACAACGTTATGCCTGCGGGCAGAAGAGGTAACTATGGAAGAAAGGTTTATCGGCCTGATATATCCAAATGAGGAAAGCCGCCGTCGCCATTTGTCGGGGGAGGGGCTTCCCGTGATCGGCGAGGAGGTTTGTGGTCAGCTGGGTCTTGACTCGCTTTTGTCGCTTCGCGCGGGGTCCCTTTGCGACTTCTTTACGCAGGAGCCCGAGGTCATTCTCTACCGTCAGAGCACGCTCTCCGATATGCGAGAGGTGCCTGAGCTTGCCGCCACGCTCGGCAAGGTGGTGCCTGTCCTTTGCGATATTGAGGAGCTGCGCCGCCTGGACCGCGACCGCGGCGTGCGCGTGGGCGATTCCTATTTGTATTCCATTACGGAAATTGAGCTGTACGTATCCTGCATTACCCTGCTTTACGAGGGGCTTGCCCCCGTTGCAGAGCGGCTTAAGTCCCCTGCGTTCCTTTCGCTTTGGGAGTTTATCCGCGAGCTCAGCGAAAGTGAGTACTACCAGGAGCTGAACCGCCGCCTGAAGGAGCTTTCCCGCCGTGCAAGTGAGGTGAAGAGCATCACGCTCGGGGTCAATCTGGACAGCGAGTTCCGCCCCGTGGAGGCGGGAGTGCTTTCTCTCAATGCGGAGACGTTCAAAAGCGGGCGCGTCCTTGATAAAATCCTGCGCCTGAGCTTCAAAAACGATGCCATGACCTGTATCGCGCCCCTGTCTTGCATGAACGGAGAGCGCGACAGCGACAATCGGCGCGAGGCGTTGACGGGTGCCATTTACGGCGCCATTGAGGACGTGTTCCATTCCTCCGTCCGCGCGTGGCGCGGCATCGTCGGCTCCTACGTTCTTGATAATACCGACTTCCTTTTGCGGCTCCTCCCTGAGATTGAGTTTGTGACGCGCGCGTCCGACCTGGAGGCGCGCTTGACCCGCTCGGGCAACACCCTGTGTGTCCCCGAGATTGCACCCATGGAGGAAAACGCCTTCGTGGCGACGGGGCTCTATAACCCCGACGTGGCGCTTCGTATTGAGGAGAAGGTCGTTCCCAACGACCTTGCCTTTGACGAGGCGGCGGGGCTTTACGTACTGACGGGTCCCAACCGAGGCGGAAAATCCGTCATCACCTGCGCCCTTGGGTTGGCTCAGGCAATGGCACAGCTGGGGCTTTCCGTGGCTGCCGATACCTGCCGCCTGTCCCCCGTGGACGGCATCTTCACCCACTTCCCCGAGGGGGCGGAGGACACCATTGACAAGGGGCGCCTGGGCGAGGAATGTGCCAGACTGAAGGAGATTTTCCTCAAGGTAACAAGCCACAGCATGATTTTGCTCGACGAGTCCCTGTCCTCCACGGGCGCGTACGAGGCGTCCTATATCGCGGCGGAAATCCTGACGGGCTTTGCCACGGTTGGCTGTCGCGGCATTTTCTCCACGCATCTGCACGACCTTGCGGCGGCAATCCCCGAAATCAACGCCCGCGCCAGGGCGGAGGGCGGCGTTGCCATTGATACCCTCGTGGCGGGAATCGAGGAGGGGCGGCGCTCCTTCGTCATCACCCGTGCGACCCCCGACGGAAAATCCTACGCCCGCGATATCGCGGACAAGTACGGGCTTTCCTTTGAGGCGCTGAAAAAGCAAATCAAGTAAGGACCAACAGGGAACAAAACGGAGAAGCGGAGCTGCTTTTCCCTTAGGGGATTTTTAGAAATCATAAAAGGATAGCAAAATTTTTGCTATCCTTTACTTTTTGCCTTGCAAAAACAAACGACTTTCATTTGAAAGCAGAGTGCGATACACTATTTGAAATGTTTTGCAATAACAATTATTTATTTCACAATTCTCCACTTCATAGATTTAGCAATGGCATACGACCCCTTTTTCAATTCATCCTCGTTAATGTAAGTATCGTCTGTCCATACAATCCAATTCTGCTCATTAAAAACAATGGCGGTATCTGTAATATCGCATTGATTATCTTTTATTTGCCATTCTAAAAGATTTTCAAATTCAAGTTCTACAACAGTGTCGCAAATGCTTGTCACTAATATTCGAATAATTAACTTGGTTTTTTCTGGATTAAAACGATATTCATCTCCTGTCGAAGATATGCCATGATTAAAGTATTGAATACCAATGACATACCCATCGTGTAACGAGTTCGTTTTATCGAGAAAAACCTCTATATCTTTTTCTGACTTTATCGGTTTGAACATGAAATTGCCGCCTTTATCATTTTTTATTAGCAAGTTTATTGTATCAAAATAATTCTTCTAATTCAAGCAATTTTGCGTGGTAAAAGAAAAACCGACTTACGAAAAGTCGAGTTTTATAAATGATTCAATTTAAATCCCTAAGAGCGACGCTTTCAGGATTCTCCGTTCTTTTTTCTCTCTACGCGGCTGCCAAAAATCCGTGCGCCGCCTTGCGCGGGCGCGAAAGGTGTGGTATAATTCAGATACTAATAAAAAGAAGGAAATGCTATGAGCACACTGGAAAGCAGATACCTCGCCGCCAAGCGGCGCCTGTTTGATATCGTATATGACACCCTGAATGAGCCGCAAAGACAGGCGGTGTTCTGCACGCAGGGTCCTTTGCTCGTGCTGGCAGGGGCGGGGAGCGGAAAAACCACGGTTTTGGTGCGTCGCATTTCCTTTATTCTGCGCTACGGGAACGCCTATTTTGACGAAAGCATGCCCGAGGGCGTGGACGAGGCGTACGTCACAACGCTGGAGGCGGCGGCACAGGGCTATGAGGAGGGGGATACGCGCACCCCGATGCTTTCCCGCGAGGAAATTGAGGAGCAGCTGCTCCCCTGCTTTGCCGTGTCCCCCTGTCCTCCGTGGGCGATTCTGGCAATCACCTTTACCAACAAGGCGGCGCGCGAAATCAAGGAGCGCCTTGCGCGGGAGATTGGCAACGAGGACATGAGCCGTGAGATTACGGCGGGCACCTTCCACTCCGTGTGCGTGCGCTTCTTGCGCCAATGGGGAGAGCTGGTGGGCTACCGCCCCGGCTTTACCATTTACGATACGGACGACAAGCGCCGTCTGGTGTCGGATATTATGAAGGAAATGAATATCAGCGACAAGGTGCTGCCGCCAAAAACTGTCTGTAACGCCATTTCCGCCGCCAAGGACAACCTGGTCACGCCTGAAAACTTCGTTCTTGGCAGAAGCCCCAGGGACAAGGATATTCTCCGTATTTACGAGGCATATCAGAAGCGCCTGATGGAGTATAACGCCCTGGATTTTGACGATATCATTATGAAGACGGTGGAGCTTCTGGAAAACCACGAGGACGCGCTCCGCTACTATACCAAGAAATACCGCTACGTCTGCGTGGACGAGTATCAGGATACCAACCCTGCGCAGTTCCGCCTGACCGAGCTTCTCTCCTCGGGCTACCGCAACATTATGGTGGTGGGGGACGACGATCAGTCTATTTACCGCTTCCGCGGCGCAACCGTGGAGAACATTCTGTCCTTTGACAAGGTGTATGCGGACTGCCGCGTCGTCAAGCTGGAGCAGAACTACCGCTCCACAAAGCACATTCTGGATGCCGCAAACGCGGTCATCAGCCACAACTCCGACCGCCACCCCAAGCGCCTGTGGTGCGAGGCAGGGGAGGGGGCACCCATTTCCCTCAAGCGGTGCGAGGACCAGAACGCCGAGGCAAAGTACATTATTGATAAAATCACCACCCTGGCGGCACAGGGCAAGCGCACCTACCGCGATTTTGCCATACTTTACCGCATCAACGAAATGGCGCGCGCCCTGGAGAGTGCCTTTGCCAAGAGCGGTATCCCCTACCGCGTGCTGGGCGGTCAGCGCTTCTATGACCGCAAGGAAATCCGGGACATGATTGCCTATCTGTACGTCATTCTGAATCCCTCGGACGACCAGCGGCTCAAGCGCATTGTCAACGAGCCGAAGCGCGGCATCGGCGCCACCTCCCTGGAGGCGGTGGAGCAGATTGCAAGGGATCTGGGCATCAGTATGTTCGCGGTTATGGAAACGGCGGACAAGTACGTCGCGCTCTCCCGCGTCGCCCCCAAGCTGACGGCGTTTGCCACCCAGATGCGCGAGATTGCAAGCGAGGGGCTTTCTCCCAGCGCGCTTCTGGAGGCGCTGTTCGTCAGGACCGGCTACAAGCAGATGCTCGTGGCAGAGGGCGAGGTTTCCCGTCCCCGTATTGATGCGGTGGAGGAGTTTGTGACCGCCGCCAAGGACTACGAGGAGCGCGAGGAGGAGCCGACGCTGTTTGGCTTTATGGAGGAGGTTGCGCTGGTGGCGGACGTGGATAAATACGACGCCGAGGCGGATGCCGTCACCCTGATGACCATTCACTCCGCAAAGGGTCTGGAGTTCCCCGTGGTGTTCCTGCCGGGCATGGAGGAGGGCATTTTCCCGTCGGGGCAGTGCTTTGAAAGTCCGCAGGAGCTGAGCGAGGAGCGCCGCCTTGCCTACGTCGCGCTCACCCGTGCCAAGGAGGAGGTTTATATCTCCCATACCAACCAAAGAATGCTGTACGGCCGCACCGCGGCAAATGCCCTGTCCCGTTTCGTCAACCGCGAAATTCCAAAGGGACTCATCAAGGAGGAGCCGTATTCCGCCGGACAAAGGCGCCCCACTATGGGCGGCTTCGGAGCGGAGTCCCGTCCCCGTACCTACGGGGGACAGGGAGGCAACCGTCCCGCGTGGGAGGAGATGCACCGCGCGCCCTCCGTTTCCCAAAAGCCCGCACGCACCGCCTCCAGCTTTGGCGTGGAGCGGTATGAAATCGGCACCCGTGTGGTCCACCCTGCCTTTGGCGGCGGCGTGGTGACGGGGAGCAAGGATATGGGCGGCGACGTCCTGTACGTCGTCCGCTTTGATACGGTGGGCGAGAAAAAGCTCATGGCAACCTACGCCAAGCTCAAGCGCGAATAACACCGCGCCTCTATTTATAAAATAATGAAGGGGCGCGGGCGCCCGTGGAAGGAGGGGCTATGAATCGGACACGGATTTGGTGGTACCGCGGGGTACTGCTTGTGCTCATGGCTGCGGTCATGGCTTTTATCCTTGTGCAGTCGGGGAAAAACGGGGACGCCAGCGAGGGGATTTCTCTTTCCGTCACCCGTTTTCTCGTGCGCCTCACACACCCTCATCTGGAAGATGCCGCCCCCGCTGATTTTGCCGCGGTGGTGGACGCTTGGCACGGCGCCGTCCGCAAGCTGGCACATATGGCGGAGTTTGGTGCCCTTTGCTTTCTTGCTACGTTGTTTCTTTTTACCTATCCCCTGCGGAGGTGGGCGGCAGGGCTGTGCGCCCTTGGCTATTCCGCCGTGTTTGCCGCCTGTGACGAGCTTCACCAGCTGACCGTCCCCGGGCGGGGTGCCTCCGTCCGCGACGTCCTGATTGACACGGCAGGCGCCGCCCTCGGGCTCGCCCTTGCCGCGCTCCTTTTATGGCTTGTACAAAAAATCCGCCGCCGACAGGCACAGGCGGACGGTGCAGAGAAAACGCCCCGCGCGTGACTTGAATGCAGGAGGTAAACAAATGACGGTAAACGACGCAGTTGCTATGAGAACGCTCAAGCTGATGCAGAGCAAGGGAATGACACAATACCGTTTAGAGCAGGACTCCGGGATTTTTCACGGCGCAATGGACCGTATCCTTCAAAGCAAAAACAAGACGGTTTCCTTTACCACAATATTCAGACTCGCCCGTGGCTTCAACATGACGCTTGAGGAATTTATTGACGACGATTTGTTCAGACGGGACGATCTGGAATTAGATTGAATAGAAAAGCCGAC
>JAFQJX010000116.1 GCA_017397205.1 Clostridia bacterium
CCACTCGCACTCGTAGCGGGTGCCGTCGTAAAAGGTGTACTTGCCTCTGCCGTGCATCCTGTCGTCCTTCCACTCGCCCTCGTAGCAGGTACCGCTGGGATACGTCATGAGTCCATGTCCGGTGCGCCTGTCATCCCTGAACTCACCCTCATAGCGGGCTCCGTCCTTCCAGGTGCGCACGCCGTGGCCGCAGAAGTTGCCGTCCACGAAGTCGCCCTCGTAGTAGCTGCCGTCGGCAAAGGTATACTTTCCTCTGCCGTGCATCCTGTCATCCTTCCACTCGCCCTCGTAGCGGGCGCCGTTCGGGAAGGTCAGGGTACCGCGACCCTCGCGAATGCCCTTCTTCCACTCACCCGTGTAGCAGTTGCCATCGTTCCAGCGGAAGGTGCCGTAGCCGTGCATTTCTCTTTGAGAATTGACGTCTCCCTCGTATTCGCCGTTATTGTAAATCAGCTTCATGTGTCGCTTCTTTCGTGTATGTCATTCAATAGGATTGCCTGCTGTACCTGAGCCGTTACGTTCCTTTTGGAACAAACGCGCCGCGCGTCCCCGTATCAGCCGGGGATAAAGACGGCATCCCTGACGGTGCCGTATTCCACCGTGCCGTCGGGGTGGGTGACGGTGACGGAGTCAACGTTGCGCCCGTCAAAAACGCCCTCCCATACGTCGCCGCTTGCAAATACGTAGGCGCCGTCACCGAACATACGGCCGTCCTTCCACATACCGCCGTATTTGTCGCCGCTTGCATAGGTGTGATAGCCGTAGCCGTTGTATTTTCCGTCTGCAAAATCTCCCTTGTGATAGGTGCCGTCGGAGAAGGTGTAGGTGCCCTTTCCGTGGTACTTATCTGCCTTCCACTGACCCTCGTAGCGGGCGCCGCTCGGGAAGGTCTGGCGACCGTAGCCCTCGCACATATCTTCCACAAACTCGCCCTCGTAAACGGTTCCGTCTGCATAATAGTACGTGCCATGACCGTGCATTTTATCCAGCTTGAACTCGCCCTCGTAGTGGGCGCCGTCTGCAAAGGTGCGTACGCCCCTGCCGCTGAAATAGTTGCTGTCAAAATCGCCCTCGTAATAGGTGCCGTCGGGGTAGGTATAGCGGCCCTTGCCGTGCATTTGTCCCTCGTGATAGTATCCCTCATAGATTGCGGTGTCATCAAACCTGGCAACACCGTAGCCCTCACGGACGCCGTTGACGAACTGCCCCTCGTAGGAGGTGCCGCTGTGCCAGACATAGGTGCCGTGACCGTGCATCTTGCCCTCGGCGTTTACCTCTCCCTGATAGTATCCGTTCTGAAATTCAATCCGCATCATGCGCCTCCATACAGTACTCTTATCTTTATTGTAACACATAGATGCCTCTATGACAAGGCACAGATGGCGCAAAAATTCGTTGCCTTTTTGGTGCTTCCAACCAAAAAGTGCCCCTCCCGACGCCAAACGCCCGCCGTGCGTCCCGCGCGCACGAAATTTGTCGTTGCCCCTTTACAGGGGCAAGAGAAATCGGTATAATAGTAGTGGAAATTTGGAGGGGCTATGGATAATATCGTTCTGATTGGAATGCCTGCGGCAGGCAAAAGCACCGTCGGCGTGCTTTTGGCAAAATCCTGTATGCTCGGCTTTACGGACACCGACCTGCTTCTGCAGGGAAAGCACGGCGCCACTCTGTGTGACCTGATTGACACGCACGGAGAGGACGCCTTTCTGGAAATGGAGAACGAGCTGCTCTCGTCTCTCTGCCTGCACCGCCACGTGATTGCAACGGGCGGCAGCGCCGTCTACGGACGGGAGGCAATGGAGCACCTCGGGCGTATCGGCACGCTGGTCTACCTCAAGCTGGACCTGGCGGAGATTCTGCGCCGCATCGGGAATATTCACACGCGCGGCGTGGTCCTGCACCACCGCGCCGATTTTGCACAAATGTACGAGGAGCGCTGCGCCCTGTACGAGCAATACGCCCACGTCACCGTGGACTGCACGGGGCTGGATGCCGAGGGATGCGTGGACGCGATCGTCTGCGCCCTCAAAAAGCACGGAGAGGAGCCGTAAAAAGGAAGCGTTATGTTTATTCAAGCACTCATCTGTGTAGCAACCATGCTGCTTTACGCAATTCCCGGATATCTGATGGTCAAGACAAAGCTGACCCCGGGCGAGCATATCTCCACGCTTGCAAAGCTGCTGCTCTACGTCAGCCAGCCCTGCCTGACCGTGCATTCCATCCGCAAATGCGGCTTTACCTGGCAGAGCTTCGGCCGTATGGGCATTTCCTTCGGGCTGATGCTGCTTCTGACGGTTGTGTCGCTGCTTCTTTTGTTCCTGATTGTCAGGCGCCCCAGCAAGGAAAGTATTCAGCTTCGCATTTTCAACATCGCGGGCTGTATCGGCAACTACGGCTTTATCGGCGTTCCTCTCCTGAATGCCATGATGCCCGACCACCCCGAGGTCATTGCCTATACCGCTATGGCAAGTCTTGCCATGAATATTCTCATGTGGACGGCTTGCTCCGCAATCATCACCCGTAATATGCGGTATATCAGCTTGCGCAAGATTTTCCTCAATCCCGTCTCCCTTGCGACCCTCGTTGCGTTGCCCCTCTGGATGTGCGGCGTCACCCTTCCCGCACAGCTTGACGGCATGATTGCCCTGCTTGCCGAGATGTCCACTCCCCTTTGTATGCTCATTCTGGGAATGCGGCTTGCCACCATGCCCCTCCGTGATATTTTCCTGCGCCCTGCCCTCTACGGTGCGGTGGCAATCAAGCAGCTGCTGTTCCCCCTGTTTACCTTCGCTCTGCTGCTTCTTTTGCCCCTTGACCCCGTTCTTGAAATTGCCATTTATCTCCTCACCTGTTGCCCCGTTGCGAGCGGCGTGCTCAATATCTCCGAGCTGCTCGGACAGGGGCAGGATAAGGCGGCAGGCACCGTATTACTTGGCACCTCGCTGTCGGTGCTGACCATACCTCTCATGACCCTGCTCCTGTAAAGCACGGGCGGCTGCTACGGCAGCCGCCCCTTTTGTTTGGCGGCGCCGTGTTGACATTTTCCGACAAATATGGCATACTATCAGTAGGGAATTGCCTCTATTTTCTTTTACGAAAGGAGACCCTATGCACACCACGCCCTCCTCGCAAGCCCGTATTTCCCCTGCCCTTTTGTGGTGCTCCTATGCGGGGCGCCTCGGCAGCATCTGCCTGATTTGGGGCTGCGTTTTGCTCGTCCTGATGCTGCTTGCACCCATGACGGCGATTCTCTGGATGCTTCTCGGCGTTCTGTTTTTCCTGCTTCTCGTTGCCGTCAGCGTAGTGACGGTCGGGCTCGTTTATCTTGTGTTTCCCCACTTTTACAAGCTCTGGTCCGTCGCCATCGGTATGCTGACGAGCCAGGTAACGGAGGGGCTGATGCGTATCACCGAATGGCTCTATACCTACGCGCCCTTCGTTTCGCTCGCGCTCCTTTGTGCCTCCGTTCTGTTCCACGTGCTGGACCGACGGAGGGGGCACGCCGCGAAAATCGTCCTCGCCTCCGTCCTCGCGGTCCTCTGCCTCTTGTTCTGCCTCGTCGTCCACCTTGAGCTGATTACGTTCACCTGGGGGTAATGCCTATGAGTCAATTACTGCATATCAAGCTGACGGGTCCCTATGACAAAAACGCGCGCCTGTGTGTTGACGGGCGCCCCGTCAAGCTGAAGAAAAACAGCTTCGGCTCCCGCGAGGCAACCGCCACCGCGGTGGGCGAGAGAGCATCCGTCACCCTCACCTCCTGCCCCGAGGTGGGCGGGATTCTTTGGTTCGTTGTCAATCTGCTCCTGTTTGCCG
>JAFQJX010000117.1 GCA_017397205.1 Clostridia bacterium
GGACGTGATGCTTGAGTTCCGTCAGCCCTACGTCGGGCCCATCGTTGCCAAGTACGGCAACCTGTTCCGCGTGGGCGACTGCCCGAGCGACCCCATTCGCAACAGGGTTGGCACGCTGGACCTGCGCCTGACGGCAGGCACCTGTTGCGTTCATAGCGACATGATTATGTGGCACCCCGAGGAAACCCCCGAGGGAATGGCGCCCCAGCTTTGGGGCGTGCTGTTCTCGGTGCCGCAGATTTCCGTGCGGATTGCCCGCCTGACGCAGCCTCAGCGCAAGGCGCTTTGCCATTACCTCACCTTCTGGCTGGCACACAGAGAAACGCTGCTGGACGGTACGCTGGAGGTAGGGGGCGTGCAGGCAAATTACACGCTTGCCACCGCAACGGGCAAGGACGAGGCAATCACCGCCGTGTACGCACAGCGGACGGTCAACGTCGGCGCCACCCTGCCGCACTACGTCTTCAATATCACGGGCAAGGAGGGCCTGTATCTTGCGCTTTCCACCCCCTGCACCTACGAGATTCTTGACGTCTGTGGCGAGAGCGTTGCAAGCGGCGAGGCAGAGGGCATGACACGCCTCCCCGTGCCCAACGGCGGCAGCGTCTGCCTGACGGCAAAATAAGCCGCGCCCCCCCTTGTAAATGCAGAAAAACCGCATAAAAAAGGAGCGACCCTCGGGTCGCTCCTTTGTGTTTGTTGCTTTTGCTTTCGGCTTGGCTTACGCGCGGACGTAGAGGGGGTAGATGCCGGCGTCGAGCGTGAGCTTGCCGTCCTTGGCCTCTACCGTGACGGTGGTGCCCAGCATATCCGTCACGCGGGCGGTGGGCGCGCTCCAGGGGAGCTCTACCGTTTTGGGGTCGGACGCGGTGAAGACCACCGTGACCTCCTCGCCCGCCTGCTCGCTTTCAAAGCGCCAGGCATACGTCTGGCAGTCCTCGCCGTCATAGACGGCGCCCACAAGACGGGGGTCGGGCAGAAGCTCAATCAGCTGCTTGGTGGCATGGGCGGCGGGGCGCCAGCTGCCGTCATAGTTGACAAATCCCGGGTTGCAGTTGTCGGTATCCATGATATACATGGTGGTGATGCGCTCAACGCCCAGGCGCAGCCCAAGCAGGTACACCTGTACGTTGTACGCCGCCTGCTCCATCAGGGAGTTGCCGCCGTGACAGGTATCAAAGCGCCCGCCCAGCGAGGGAGGGATAAACCAGCCAAGCTCGGTATACCAGAAGGGCAGGTCGGGTCTGCCGTGTGCGGCAAAGAGGTCTCTGAGAATCTTGTTGGCGGAGGCAATGGAATGCTCGGGCAGCCAATCAAAATAGGTCATGGGAGGACGGGGGTCTACGTAGGGGTGCGTGGAGAACACGTCCATGCACTCCACCACCTCGGGGTTGTATGCGATACAGCCGCGGACAAATCCCATATCGGCGGCAGAGGCGCCGCCTGCGCCAAAGCCCACCACCTTGACGGTGGGGAATTCCTGTTTGACTGCCTTGTAAACGCCGACCTGCAGCTTGGAGTACAGCTCAATCTTGCGCTCAATGGGCGACTTGTCGGGAATCATGTAGCCGAAGTTTGGCTCGTTATACACCTCAATTGCCATGAGGGGGGTATAGGGCACGTCGGGATTTTCCTTAAAGTAGGTACCGTTCGGGCCGTAGCGGCGCAGGGTGGTGAGCATGCGCTGAATGTTGCCCTCAACGAACTCCTCGTCGGTTTCATAGCTGCCGCGGGGGGAGCCGGAGGTCATCATGAGAACGAGACCGTCCTCGTTCATTTTGGCGAACATATCGTCCGTGTAGCCCCTGCCACCCGTGCGGATATTGCGGAAGCCGATGCCCGTGATGGCATCACGGAATTGGTCGTAGTCAATGCCCCAGCAGTAAATGCCGTAAATCGGCACCTCGCCACGCCCGCGTGCGACAATTTCGTCAATGGGGGGGAATACCTGGGGCTTGTTGGTATGGCATTTTTTGCCTCCCACCTCGGGCTGGGAAAGAAGCTTGGTTTCGCTCATAGGACGTACCTCCACGTAGTGATATCTCATTATACCATAGCACGTGATACAATGTCAAAGGAAAAAGTGTATTTTTTCCTGAAAAGCAGGTACTTTTTGTGAAGAAGCTTGCTCCGCGAGTGAAGCCGCTTGCACGAACGCTTTTTCTAAATACGCGGCACGGGTGTTTTCTCTCAGAACGCCTCCCTTGTGCAAAGGGAGGTGACGGCGCAGCCGACGGAGGGATTGTAAAACGAAAGCATAGCAAAAGGACAATCCCCCAGCCGCTTGGCGGCAGCCCCCTTTACACAAGGGGGCCTTTTTGTGAAGGAGGCATTCCGAGTGCGCGTGGCGCAGCTTCATCCGCCTGTCGCGGGGCTTTCGCTTGCAAAGCAAA
>JAFQJX010000118.1 GCA_017397205.1 Clostridia bacterium
AGATTGCCGCGCAAATCAAGGAATATAAGTCCTTTGAGCACGTGATCCGCGAGGGCGACTATTACTGTCTTGCCTTCCCCACAAAGGATAGCCCCTACTCCGCCTATTACTACGCCACCAAGGACGGGGGCGAGCTGGTGCTCACCGTCATTGAAAGAGCGGGCTGCCCCAAGGGCGAGACCAAGCCCCTGAAGCTGCGCGCCGCAAAAGCAGGTGCCACCTACTGCGACCTCCGCACGGGCAAGACCTACACGGGCGCGTGTCTTAAGCGCGGCATCAAGCTCCCTCTGACGGGAGAAAAGGATTCCGCATGCCTGTTGTACCTGAAGGAAGTTACGGAAGAGTAACAGTTAAGAAAAAACAAAAAAGAGAGAACGAAACCGTTTCGTTCTCTCTTCGTTTTTGATGGGGGTCAGGACAGCAATGCGCGGTCGTTTGCAAACTCCTCGCCGCTGCTCTGCGCGAACTTGGCAATCAGCATCTCTACCGTCAGCGCCTTTTTCTCCTCGCCCTCAACGTCGTAAATGATTTTGCCGTCATGCATCATAATCAGGCGGTTGCCGTGTGCAATGGCGTCCTTCATGTTATGCGTCACCATCAGGGCGGTCAGGGAGGAGCGGTTGATAATGTCCTCCGTAATCTCCAGCACCTTTGCGGCGGTCTTGGGGTCAAGGGCGGCGGTGTGCTCGTCCAGGAGCAGCACCTTGGGCTGTCTGAGCGTTGCCATCAGCAGCGTCAGCGCCTGGCGCTGTCCGCCCGACAGAAGCCCAACCTTGGCGTTCGGACGCTCCTCAAGCCCCAGCCCCAGCGTGGCGAGCAGCTCGCGGTAATATTCCCGCTCCTTGGCGGTGGAGCTCCAGCGGAGCCCGCGGTGCTTGCCGCGACGTGCGGCAATTGCCAGGTTTTCATAGATTTCCATATTGGCGGCGGTACCCATCATGGGGTCCTGGAACACTCTGCCAATGTAGGCGGCACGCCTGTGCTCACTCAGGTGCGTGACGTCCATGCCGTCAATCAGAATGTTGCCCTCGTCCACAGGGAACACGCCTGCGACGGCGTTCAGCGTGGTGGACTTGCCTGCCCCGTTGCCGCCAATTACGGTGACGAAGTCACCCGGCTTCAGGTGCAGGTTGACGCTTTTCAGAACCTTCTTTTCATTGACCGTCCCTGCCAGGAAGGTTTTACTCACGTTGACAAGCTCAAGCATGGGGCACCTCCTCCAGCGCCTCCTCTGCTACGTCAGCGAGGGGCTTTTTCTTAGGATGGGAAAAATAGGTTTTCTTCCAGTAGGGAATCGCCAGGAAGACTGCCACCAGAAGGGCAGACAGCATCTTGAGCAGGTCGGTATCCAGACCAAGGAAGATAATCGTCTGATATACGAAGAAATAAATCACGCCACCCACGACAACGGAGAGCAGCTTGACCGCGAAATTGCGGGAAATGCGGGACATCACCGCCTCACCGATAATGACGGCGGCAAGGCCGATGACAATCGCACCGCGCCCCATATTGATATCCGCAGCCCCCTTATACTGTGCAAGGAAGGCACCCGCCAGGGCAACGATGCCGTTGGACATCATCAGCCCGAGAATCTTGGTAAGGGAGGTGTTAATGCCCTGTGCGCGGCTCATCTGCAGATTGCAGCCCGTTGCACGGATGGAGCAGCCCACCTCGGTGCCGAACAGCCAGTAAAGAAGCGCAATCACGGCGGCGGCAACAAGCACCAGCGTCAGAAGCGTGCGCGGGATATACAGACCCGAGGCAAGCAGGAAATGGTTGCGGGCAAGCAGAGGCATATTTGCCTTGCCCATAATCTTCAGGTTGATGCTCCACAAAATCAGCTGGGTGAGAATCCCCGCCAGAATGGGAGGAATGCCCATGCCCGTGTGGAACACGCCCGTCAGAAGCCCTGCCAGCATTCCTGCAAGGACCGCCATCAGAATGGCGGGTGCCACGTGCCAGCCGTTCACCATCAGGGTCGCGCAGACAGCCGCCCCCGTGACGAGGGAGCCGTCTACCGTCAGATCCGCTATATCCAGAATGCGGTAGGTGATGTAGACGCCGATTGCCATCAGTCCCCACATAATCCCTTGGGCAACCGTGGCAGGCAGCGAATTCAGATAATTTAAAAACATGATTTCTCCTTGGGTCGCGGCAGGCGACCCTTTGCTTTGTTACTCTGCTACCTCAGTCCCGGGAAGAACGGTGTACCCCGCAGGAGCAGGAATGCCAAGCTCCCCGCAGATGGTTGCATTGTACTTCTTGGTGGGAACGGGTGCAAATTCAATGGGCATCTCAGAAATGTTCTTCTCGCCCTTGAGAATCTTTGCAGCCATCAGGCCCGTTGCGTAGCCGAGGTCGTAGTAGTCAATGGAAAGGGTAGCGATACCGCAGCCCGTGCAGATGCCCGACTCGCCTGCGATCAAGGGCTTCTTGTTGTTGCCCATCGCGGCGTAGATCGCAGCGGCATTGTCTGCAGCGGTGTTGTCGGTGGGGATGTAGAGCGCGTCGCTTGCGGCACAGGCGGCTGCTACCACGGAGTCAATATCGTTGGAGTCGGAGAAGGTGTAGAACTCAACCGTCTTGCCTGCCCCCTCCAGGGCGTCCTTGATGACCTCTGCCTGGTAGTAGGAGTTGGGCTCTGCGGAGCAGAAAAGAATACCGATATTGGTTGCGTCGGGGAGCAGCTCGTCAAACATCGCTGCCTGCTCGTCGAGGGGTGCCAGGTCGCTGGTGCCCGAAATGTTGCCGCCCACGGTGCCGTTGTAGTTCTCAAGGTCGAGAGCGGACGCATAGTCCGTAATAGAGGTGCCGAGAATCGGAATGGTCATGGTGGAGTTTGCAACGGCCTGCAGAGCGGCGGTTGCGTTTGCCATAATGAGGTCGGGGTTCTTGGCTACGATAGCCGCGGCAATGGTGCCGCAGACGCTGCTGTCACCCTGTGCGTTCTGGTAGTCAAAGGTCACGTTCTCCTCGCCCAGCTCGTCAATGAGCGCCTGCTTGAAGCCGTCGGTTGCGGCGTCCAGCGCGAGGTGAGGTGCCAGCTGCAGAATGCCGACGTTGTACTTGCCGTCGTCACCGCAGGAGGTAAATGCACCGAGCAGTGCGGTGCAAAGGCAGATTGCCATCAGGAAGCTCAAAATTCTCTTTTTCATAGTCTTGTCTCCGTTTCGGAAATTTATTTTAAGGCACTCCGCCAAGCGGGCGCCCAAAAAACAAAAACAGCCCTGTATCCAAACGATACAGAGGCGATGGCTCGCGGTACCACTCTGTTTCACCGACGCCTTGCGGCGGCGGTCTCACGGGCGCCCGTGCGCCCTGCCATATCACGGTGGCAACCGACCGCCCTTTTCAGACGGCTGCTCCCGAGGTGTATTCAAGCGCCCCTCCGTCATTGTCTTGCACCCACCGACAACTCTCTGCGACGTCCCTTGCGCCCTACTTGTCCCCGTTCCCTGCATTTAGAGAAGTTATAAAGATACACCTATCATAGCACCTGCGTCTCCGTTTGTCAACATTTTTGTTTTTATTTTTCTCTTGACGGGGACCGAGAAGTGTATTACAATAGTGACAGTATATATCTTACGTATACAAGCAACATACGAGGAGGCACAAAAAATGGGAAACAAAAAGCAAAAGAAGGAGCGTAAAAAGTCTACGTTCTGGGCAGATTTCAAGAAGTTTATCACCCGTGGCAACGTCCTGGATATGGCTGTCGGTGTGATTGTCGGTAGTGCATTTACCGCCATCATCAACGCGCTCAGCAACAATATCCTCAAGCCCTTGATCAACTTCATTCTGGCAAGGATTCTGGGCGAGAACAGTCTGAGCGAGGTGTATACCTTCCTGAAGCGCGTGGATCTTGCGGACGGCTCGGGAATGCCCGACCTCACGCAATCCATCTATATTGACTGGGGCGCCTTTATCAACGCCATCATCAATTTCCTGCTGATTGCCCTTACCCTGTTCACCATCGTCCGCATCATTACCAAGGTGCGCGCAAAACTGGATGCCAAGGAGCTTGCCGAAAAGGCACGCCTTGAGGCAGAGGCAAAGGCGAAGGCAGACGCAGAGGCACAGGCAAAGGCAGAGGCAGACGCAGCAGCCGCTGAGGCAGCCGCCGCCAAGCTGGCAGAGGAAGAGGCAGCCAAGCAGCGCTTCTACGAAAACGTAGAGCGTCAGACCGCTCTCCTTGAGGAGCTTGCAAAAAATCTCAAGAAGTAACTCTTAAAAGCAAATCCTATCAAACGAAAAGAGAACCGCTATGAAATTTGGTGTATGCGTTCCTGCAAATGAACGCGAAAATATCGAGGCAATCGCACAGGCGGGGGCTGACTATATTGAAATGGGTCTCGGCTCCGTTGAGGCCTTCAAGGAGAACGAAATGCAGGAGTTCTCCGAATACGTAAAGGCACTTGGTGTTCCCGTCTACGCCTTTTGTATGATTGTACCGTGGCGTTATCGCATTTCGGGCGATGCTCCCACCCATGAGGAGCTTGTAAAGTATTTTGACTTTATGCTGAATAAGACCAAGACTCTCGGCGCAAGCTGCTGGGTGCTTGGCTCCGGCAAAACGAGAAAAATGCCCGAGGACGGCAACCGCGAGGCCTGCAAGGAGCAGATTCTCGGTCTTCTTAAGCTTGCCGCTCCCGTCTTTGAAAAGCACGGAGTCACGCTTGTAATTGAGCCTCTGAACAAAAACGAGGACAATATGATTAACACCGTCGCAGACGGTATGGAATACGTGCAGGCAGTTGCAAGCCCCGCCATCAAGGGGCTTTCCGACTTCTTCCATGCCGACCTTGAGGGCGAGGACTTCTCCGACTACGCCGGCTACGGTGACAACCTCAGACACTGTCATATCGCAGCGCCCGAGCGCGCCCTGCCCCTGCCCGGCGACGGCCAGGAAGAGAAGTACAAGGCATTCCTCTCCTCACTTAAGAATATGGGCTACGAGGGCGGGCTCACCATTGAGGTCCGCAGAGGCGATACCTTCCGCGACCAGATTGCAGCGTCCCTTTCCTACCTCCGCTCCCTCTGGGCTGAGGTTTAAGACAAAGGCCCAAAACATAACGGGCAAAATCATCCAACACAAAAGGCAGAGAGAAGCCAATCGCTTCCCTCTGCCCGTCTTATTTCCTATAGCAGTTTTATAAAAGGGTTTTTTCGTTTATGATGGAGCTTCCTTCATAAGCACAA
>JAFQJX010000015.1 GCA_017397205.1 Clostridia bacterium
GCCGCACTGCTTGGCTGCCTCCTCGGCAATGCGCGCAAGGCGCGCGGTGATTTTGTCCTGCTTTTCGGCGCCCGGGCGCTTGATGCAGCGGCTGCTTTCAAAGGGCGTGATGCGCGTAGCACCCAGCTCGGTCGCCTTTTGCACCACCGTCTCCAGCTTATCCCCCTTGGGATAGGCGACCAGCAGATGCACGGAGAGGGGAAGCTCGGTTTCTCCCGCGTGTGCGTCCAGCACGGTGGCGGTCACGGCGTCGTCGCGGATCTGGGTCAGGCGGCAGGTGTATTCCGTGCCCGCCCCGTCACAGACGGTAACGGTGTCCCCCACGGCACAGCGCAGGGAGCGGGCGATATGGTGGGCATCGTCCCCCACCAGAAGAAAGGCGCCGTCCTCGGGCGCCCCCGTAACGAAGAAACGGGGCATAGCGGACTCCTTTTGCAAGAATGTTGGTTAGGCGCGGCTGTCCCTTGGGCAGGGCGCCCCTCGCGGCTGCGGGGGTTATTCCTTTTCAAACAGGATTGCCACCCAATCGTTTTCCTCCGCCTCGCGCACGATGTGGAAGCCGTGGGAGGTCAGCGCCGCGCGCACGTCGGCGGCGCGCTCCCCGATAATGCCCGAGGTAATCAGTCTGCCGCCGGGGTTAAGGCAGGCGCCGATATCGGGCGCCATGCGAAGAATAATATCTGCCACGATATTGGCGAGCGCGAGGTCAAACGCGCCGCCCGAAAGGTCCACGCCCGCGAGGAGGTCGCTCGTTGCGCAGACAACGTTGGTGCAGCCGTTGTCGCGCACGTTTTCCTTTGCGACGCGCACGGCGACGGGGTCAATATCGCAGGCGAAGCACTCGCGCGCGCCGAGCTTGGAGGCGCAGATGGCAAGAATGCCGGAGCCCGTGCCGACGTCCAGCACGCGCTCCCCCCCCTTGACCTCGTCCTGCAGCAGCTGCATGACAAGACGGGTGGTTTCGTGGGTGCCCGTGCCAAATGCCATACCCGGGTCCATACGGACGGTAACCTCGCCCTCGGCGGGGGTGTAGTCCTCCCAGGCGGGGACCACCGTCACGCGCCCGAGGTGAATGGGCTTGTAGTATTGCTTCCAGGAGGTGCTCCAATCCTCCTCCTTCAGCCCCTCGGTTGTGAGGGTGGCGGAGAGGGAAAGCTCGGCAAAGCGGTCGCGCAGGAAGCTGATATATTCGGCGGGATTTTTCTCGGCGGGGACGAAAATGGAAACGCTGACGCGCGTGCGGTCTGCGTTCAAGAGACTCTCGTCCATCAGCTCGCCGTACATGCCGCTCAGGGAGAGGTCGCTGTAATCCTCAATCATCAGGCCGTTATCCAGCATGCTCATCACGGCGCAAATTTCATCAAGGTCGGCAAGGTCTCCCTGTGCCTTGATTTGGGTCCATTCACCTGACATGGTTGTTTTTTACCTCCCGGATATCCGATTCTATGGTGCTTTTCAGCTCGTCAAGGGTTGCAAACGCCGTTTCCCCGCGCAGGCGGCGGTGGAACAGGAGCGTCAAGGGGGAGCCGTACAAATCTCCCGAAAAGTCAAGCAGGTGGCTCTCGCAGACCAGCTCCGTGCCCCCGACGGTGGGGCGTACGCCCACGTTGGTGACGGCGCCGTAGGTGCCCCCGTCGCAGATTGCCGTGGTGTGATACACGCCGCGCGCGGGCAGGGCAAGCCCCTCCTTTGGGCATTGATTTGCCGTGGGAAGCCCCAGCGTGCGCCCAAGCGCCTGTCCGTGCACGACGGGCAGCGTCAGGGAATAGGGACGCCCGAGCAGGGCGGCTGCCGTGGCTACGTCACCCGCAAGGAGTGCCTCGCGCACCGCGCTTGAGGAAATGAGGGTGCCGTCGGGGAGCGTCTGCGGAGGCAGGGCAACGCCGTCTCCGCCTGCCGCCCGCATCAGACGGGCGAGCGTTTCGTGCGTGCCGCAGGCACCTGCGCCAAAGCGGAAGTTAAAGCCGCACAGGGCAAGCCGCGCCCCCGCCAGGCGGACGAGAATATCCGTCACGAAGGCGTCGGGCGAGAGGTCCTTCACCTCGGAAAAGGGCAGGAGCAGGACGTAGGCAACGCCCACCGCGCGAAAGGCGTCCAGGCGCTGGGAAAGGTCCGTCAGACG
The DNA here is from genome assembly GCA_017397205.1 of Clostridia bacterium. Lineage (GTDB taxonomy): Bacteria > Bacillota > Clostridia > Oscillospirales > CAG-272 > UBA1740. Next base: position 2,123 of record JAFQJX010000015.1, read on the forward strand.
CGGTGCCCCCGCCTTAGGGGAAAAGCCCTCGTCGTAAAAGGTAACGACGGCAGGGGAAAGCCCGCGTGCCGCCGCCTCGCGGCAGGTCGCCTCCAGGAGGGCCCGGTGCCCGAGGTGTATCCCGTCAAAAAAGCCGAGAGCGACGGCGGTGGGGACCCCGAGGGGCGCCGCGGTCAGCTCTTGTAGCGAACGGACTTCCATCTGCCGTCCTCCTTTTTGTTTTTCTCCCCCATATTATATATGGTA
>JAFQJX010000119.1 GCA_017397205.1 Clostridia bacterium
CAACGGTGTATTCCTCGGTGTCACCCGTGACGGCGTCCACGAGGATGATGCCCGTGACGTCCCTGCCGCCAAAAATACCGAAGGTGTAGTTGTAGTAAGGCATCACCCAATAGGGGTGCCCTGCCTCGTCAATTTCAAAGGACAGCTCGTCAAGCATACGGGTGGGGTATTTCATACGCACGTGGCGGTAGAGGTCACGCCCGAAAAATTCGCTGGGCGAATATTTCATGCCCTCGTCAAGATGCACGAGGTTGGTTTCCTGCGTTGCCATGTCAATGGTCACGTAATAGGGGATTCCCTCCCCGCGGTTGGCAAGCCACTTGAGAATGCCCGCGTATTCCAGGGGAGAAACGCGGTAGGGCTTTCCCTTGTAGTTGATTTGAGAGTAGTAATCTCCCACGTCAAACTGGGAAACAAGCTCCACCACCTCACCGATTTTACGGCTTCCGAGGCGGCTGGCGGTATCGCGGTCCACAATGGGAATCTGGGAGATAGGAAGCTCGGCAATATCGGTGGCAAAGTCTGCCTCCTCTACCTTGAGCATTTTCTGATACGCGTCCGCGCGGAACAGGCGCGTGGAGGAGCAAATAATCGCCAGCACGAGAATCAGCACCACAGCGCCCACCGAGATGAGCGTGATGATGACGGTGCGCTTGGAGGGTCCCGTTTTATCAGCATAGTAAAAGGGCTTTTTGCCTTTTTTCCCCGTCTGCTCCCCTGCAAGCTTTGCCGCAATCAGCTCCTTGAGATTCCCTCCCGTGAGGAGGATGCGCATGCCAAGCCCGAAGGCGGCACAAAGCACGAGCATCACCCAGAAGCCCACCGCACGCAAATTGATGGCGGGAACGGCGAGATAGAAATAGAGCAGCCCGAACAGCAGCGCGGAAATTGGCGGAATGACATATTTCTTTACGTTTACGTTCATCAGAATATCCTCCTGAAAAGAACGGGCAAGGATTGCTCCTTGCCCGAGTGTTTAACCTTGATAGTCGTAGCCCAGGCGAAGAACCTTTTTGTTGACCTCGTACAGGTCGCGGTGCTTTGCGGAAACAACCTTATTCAGGGCGGCGTCAATGGTTTCCTCACCAAGACCCGTTTCCTTCATCATTTTGCCCATCAGTACCATATTGGCAAGGGTGGGATAGCCCGCCTCCTGTGCCATACGGGTTGCGGGGATATAGAACGCGGTCACGTCCTGGCGCATGACCTTTCTTGCAATCAGCGTTTCGTCCACGAAAATCATACCGCCGGGCACGACGCTCTCCTCGTACTTGTCAAGGGAGGGCAGGTTCATGACCATCAGCACGTCGGGGTTGGAAACGATGGGCGAGCCGACGGGGGCATCGCTCAGAATCACGCTGCAGTTGGCGGTGCCGCCGCGCATTTCAGGACCGTAGGAGGGCAGCCAGCTGACCTCTTTTCCGTCCATCATTCCGCCGTATGCCAGGAATTTCCCCGCAAAGAGAACACCCTGGCCGCCGAAGCCGGCAATCAAAATCTGGGTCGTCATGCC
>JAFQJX010000120.1 GCA_017397205.1 Clostridia bacterium
CGGCTCCCTTGTGCAAAGGGGAATGAAATCCGCCGAAGGCGGATGAAATCGCTTGCGCGACGAAGTCCGTCTGCGACGGAGGAAGTCCACCTGTGGTGGATGAAGTCGGGCTCGCCGGGAAAGCCCGATTTTGATGAGCAAGCAACGGAGCTTGTCAAGGCAAGGTGCTTTTCACCTTGCCTTGCTTTTTTCGCGCTTTGCTCCGCTTTTCCCTCTTTCTCTCTTTCCCTCGCTTTCCCCGCAAAGAAAAAACGGCAAAAACCGTGCCCCCGTGTTTGACTCTTGACAATCTTCACATTTATTATTATAATGTAAAATACCTATCTGCGCCCGCGGGCGCACACGCAAAGCAAACAGAGAGGAGGAGGACACCGTGCATATTCAAGCCGCCAAGCGCTGGGACATCGGCGCGATTGCTGCCCTGGAGGCGCTTTGCCTGCCCTCCGACCCCTGGAGTGCCGAGGCGCTTGCCGACTATGCGGCAAGCCCCGACAGTATTGTGCTCCTTGCCACCCTTGGTGACAGGGCGGTCGGCTACGTGCTGGGGCGCACCCTTGCCCCCGAAGCAGAGCTCTACCGCATTGCCACCCACCCTGACCACCGCCGCGAGGGCATCGGGGGGATGCTGCTTGCCGCCTTTCTCGGAAAGTGCCGTCGGGCGGGCTGTCACTCCGTGTTTCTTGAGGTACGGGCATCCAACGGGGCAGCCCGTGCCCTGTACGCCTCCCTCGGCTTTGAGGAGGTCGGGCTCCGTCGGGGCTATTATTCCGCCCCCAAGGAGGACGCAATTGTCATGCAGCTTGCAGATAAGGAGGTGGCGCCGTGCTGATTCTTGGCTTTGAAAGCTCCTGTGATGAAACCGCCTGCGCGGTGGTGGAATACGCGGACGGAGCTCTGACCGTCAAAAGCGACGTGGTGGCAAGCCAGGTAGAGGTGCACCGCCTGTACGGCGGCGTGGTGCCTGAAATTGCAAGCCGCGCCCATATTGAGGCAATTTCCTCCATCACCTACGAGGCGCTCGGGCGCGCGGGCGTTTCCCTCTCGCAGATTGACGCCGTTGCCGTAACCAGCCACCCCGGGCTGATTGGCGCGCTGCTGGTCGCTGTGAATTTTGCAAAATCCCTTGCCGTCTCTCACGGCATTCCCCTCGTTGAGGTGGACCATATGAAGGCGCATATCGCCGCCGCCTGTCTTTCGGAGAATCCCCCCTCCCCTCCGTTTCTTGCCGCCGCCCTGTCGGGCGGACACACCTCCATTTATCTGGTGGAGACCCCTACCCGTTATCGTCTTCTCGGCGCAACGCGGGATGACGCTATCGGCGAGGCGTTTGATAAAATCGGGCGCGTGATTGGCATTCCCTACCCCGCAGGGGCGGGCTTTGACGCGCTGGCGCGCGAGGGCTTCGTCCTGGCAACGGGCAAGGAGGAGGACTTCTGGGATGCCTACGCCGCATCCTCCGCCTACCGTAACAGGGAGATGTATCTGCCCTCCCCCGCCACCAAGGACGGCACGCTGGATTTCTCCTTCTCGGGCTTGAAAACCGCCGCCATCAATCTCCTGCACCGCTACGAAATGCGCGGTGAGGAGCTGAATCGCCCCCTCTTTGCCGCACGGTACACCTACGAGGCGGTGGAGGCGGTTGCGACCAAGCTGAAGCTTGCAATGACCCGCCACCCGGGGCTTGACCTTGTGGTCAGCGGCGGCGTTGCCGCCAACTCGCACCTGCGCGCGCGCCTGGGAGCGCTGTGCCGCGAAATGGGCGTCACCCTGCATCTGCCCGCACGGGCGCTGTGCGGGGACAACGGCGCGATGGTCGCCGCCCAAGGTGCCTTTGAATTTGCAGAGGGGCATCTTGCCACCAGCGCCCTGAACGGGCGTGCCTCTGACGACTAAAAGAAAGGAAGCCGCATGAAAAGCATTGACAAAGTTGAGGGAACCTTTGATAGCCGCAACCGCGACAAGCGCGGTCGCCCCTCGCAGGCAACCATCCGCCGTTTGCCGCGCTATCACCGTTACCTCGCCAATCTGCTCTCGGAGGGAATCTTACGCATCTCCTCCTCTGCCCTGGCAGAGAGAATGCACGTCACCGCCTCCCAGATACGCCAGGACCTGAGCTGCTTCGGCGACTTCGGTCAGCAGGGGTACGGCTATAACGTCAAATACCTTTACCATAAAATCGGGCTCCTCCTTGGGGCGGAGGCGGGCTACCGCGCCGTCCTCGTGGGAGTGGGAAATATGGGGCAGGCGCTTCTGCGCTCCCGTATGTTTGAGCGGCGCGGTGTCAGATGCGTTGCCGCCTTTGACCGTGACCCCGCCCTCGTCGGGCGTATTATCGGGGACGTCACCGTCCTTGACGGAGACACCCTGGAGGTCTTCTGCCGTGAAGAGAGGGTGGACCTTGCCATTCTCACCCTGCCCGCAGATGCGGCGCGCGAGGTGGCACCCGTGCTTGCCGCGGCAGGTGTTCAGGGCGTGCTGAACTTTGCAAACACCGAGCTGCCGCGCGAGCTTCCCCTGCGGGTGGAAAACGTGCATCTGGACGACGCCCTGATGCTCCTGTGCTATGAAATCTCAAGCACCGACAGGCAGAGGGAGGAGCAGAATGGCTGATACATATCTTCTCAAGCGCGGCGTAGCCGCCCGTCTGCCCGCCCTTTCGGATACCGCCGCCCTGCGTGAGGCGTCCTCGGACGACCTGCGCGTGCTTCTCTGCCTTGCGCTGGAGAACTACGAGGCGTCCGTCAACCGCCTTGCCGAGCTGACGGGTCTGACCCTCACCCGCGCCGCCGCCGCCGTGGAATATTGGCTGGGGACGGGGCTTCTCTCGCAGGGCGCCGCCCACGCAGTAGAGGAGGCGCTTCCGCGCGGAAGCGCGGCAGACGACGCGCGCGTCATCGGGGAGCTGGAGCTGAAGGATTGCCTTGACACCTGCTCCGCAATTTTAGGAAAGCTGCTCAACCCGAGCGAAATTGGCATTCTCGTCGCCATCATCAACGACCTCGGCGTCAGCCAATCCTACCTGATTACTCTGCTTGACTTCTGCGTCAATACGCTTGGCAAGCGCGGAGTGAAATATCTTGAAAAGGTGGCTCTTTCCATGGCGGACAAGGGCATCACCTCCGACCGTGCCCTTGACGAATATATCAAGAACTACGAGCTGATTCACTCAAATGAGGGGCAAATCCGCCGCCTGTGGGGGCTTGGCTCCCGCGCCCTGACCCAAAGAGAGCAGGATTTGCTGTATACCTGGTTTCACACCTGGGGCTACGGCATGGATATCATCGGCCGTGCCTACGACCTGACGGCAGAAAGTGCCGCCAAGGTGACGCTCACCTACACGCACAAAATCCTTGATGAGTGGCACGCACAGGGGCTGACCGACCTTGCCGCCATTGAGGCATATCTTGCCGCAAAGCGCGAGGCGGGCACAAAGCCGACCGCCCCCCGCAGGTCAAAAAAGCCGCAGGGGCTTGCCAGCTCCAGCTTTGACGTGGACGACTTTTTCTCAAGGGCGCTGCAGCGCTCCTATGACCCCACCACCAAAAAGGAGGAAGGATAAATGGCATACACACGGGATATTTACCGTCGGGTGCAGGACGAACTTCTGCGCCGCCGTGATACCGCCCTTTCCGAGGCGCAGGCGCGCCGCGAGGAGGTCCATCGCAGAAACGGAGAGCTGAAGGTGCTGGACGCCGCCCTCTCCCATACCGCCATGCACCTGTTTGAGGCAGCCACCTCGGGCGCAAACGCCAAGGCACGCATGGAGGAGGTGCGCCGCGAAAACGAGGCGCTGCTTGCCGCAAGGGTAGAGCTGCTTGCCGATATGGGGCTCCCCGCCGACTATACCGAGGTGCATTACACCTGCCCTGCCTGCTCCGACACGGGCTACGTCCTGACAAGCATGTGTGCCTGCCAGAGAAAGCTCCTTCAGCTGGAGGCCCTGCGCGCAGGGGGCGTTGCCAACACGGAAACGCAGACCTTTGAGAGCTTTGACCTTGACTATTACAATGATACCCCCGCAATCCGCCACCGCATGGAGCAGAATCTCGCGGCGGCAAAGGAATACTGTGAGGACTTTACGCCTGCCAAGGGAAATCTCCTGCTGATGGGCGGCACGGGGCTTGGCAAAACCCACCTCTCCACTGCAATTGCCCTGCGCGTCATTGAACAGGGCTACCCCGTCATTTACGAAACCGTCCAGGCGGTGCTTGCCGACTTTGAGTACGACCGCTTCCGCAACTCATACAGCACCGAGGAGGGCAGAGCCGAGAAATATCTGGAGGTGCCGCTTCTGATTTTGGACGACCTCGGGACGGAGTTTTCCTCGCAGTTTACCGTGTCCTGCCTGTATCAGCTGGTGAACACCCGCCTTGTGCGCGGGCTTGCCACCGTCATCAGCACCAACCTGACGGTGCAGGAGATTCAGGAGCGCTACGACGCCCGCCTGACCAGCCGCTTCCTGGGAGAGTACCGCGTCCTGCAATTTCTGGGCACGGACGTCCGTCTGCAAAAGCGGTAAACCGCGGCGGCTGTTTTCAAAAGGAAAGGCAAGCCGTTTTCACCTAACAAAAAAGAGTGATGCACCGCATCACTCTTTTGCTTTTGGGGGTCGGGTTACAAAACGGACAGCTCCGCCACCAGCGCGTCAAGCATGGCGTACTGGCTCGTGCCGTAGGTGGTTTTTGCCGTCAGGTCCGCCTTTGCCACAACGGAGAGCGCCCTCGCCAGCCCCTCGGGCTTGCGCTTGGCGGCCGCCTGCATATACAGCCCCGCCTTGTACGCGTTCATGGAAAGGGCGGCGGCAATGGCGTCGCGCCCCATGCCCTCGCCCATCAGACGGGCAACGGCAAGCAGGTCGGTGTACAGGCGCGAAATCTGCCCCAAAATGACGGTTGGCTCCACGCGGCGCGCCGCGAGGTCCTGAAGGCAACGGTATGCCAGGGGCGGGTCGCGGTCAAGGAGTGCGTTTGTCAGTCCGAAGGCATCGGATTCCGTGGTGGAGCAGCAGACGAGGCGCACATCCTCCTCCGTCACGCTATCGCGCCCCTTTGCCTTGGCATAGCAGGTCAGCTTGTCCGTTTCGGTGGCAAGCACGTCCATGGAGTGACCGCAGCGGGACAGCATCGCGCGCAAAACCTGCGGCTCCGCCTTGACTCCCTCATGCTCAAAATGGCGCTTCAGCCAATTGAGAAGCTGTGCGTCCGTGGATTTTTCAAAATTGACGATGTGAATGGCACCCTCCAGCTTTTTGGCAAGCGCCGACGGGCGCTTGCGCGTACCGGGGTCAAAGCCCTCGGGGGTGCAAATCAGGACCAGGGCGGTGCCGCTTTCGGGGGTGCAGGTCCCTGCCACCGAGAGAAGCTGCTCCACCTTTTTCTCCGTCAGCGAGGACAGGTCGGCCGTGTGCCATTCAATCAGCTTTCCCTCGGCAAAAAAGGCAGGGGTGTTGATCATATCGGCAACCGCGGCAAGGTCAATCTCCGCCCCCTCCCGCACCATATGGTTAAAGGTGTTGAATTCGGGGCTCGAGAGAATCAGGTCGCGCATCTGCCTGAGATATACGCGCTTGAGGTAGCCCTCCTCTCCGCAGAACAGAAAGCACCCCGTAGGGGCTCCGCCGCGCAGCAGGTCCTTCAGCTCCTGCGGTGTCACTCGCTCACCTCCTCCCGCGCCACGCGAATGTCAAGCGTGAGGCGTGCTTTATCTCCCGCCAGAAGGCGGTCATAGTCAAGGAGGACCCGTCCGCCCATGGGGGAAAGGGTCATTTCTGCCACATGGCAGCAAAGCTCCAGGTCAAACGAATAGGGGGGGACTCCCCACACGCATCGCGTGCTTTGCCCGGGAACAAGACAGGCATCCAGCTGAAGCGCCCCAGCCCTGTGCAGGCGAATGCCCTCGCCCTCGCGCGTCAGGGTGGTATAGGATTTCTCTCCCTCCTCGCTCTCCTCTCGGTAGGTAAGAGAAACAGTCTGCCCCGAAACGAGATACCCGCGGCAGTTCTGTTGTCTGACGGTGCTTTCATCATCGCCCGTCTGGCGGCTCTCTACCGTTACGGTTACGGGAATACGGTTGCCCACGGCGCTCTCCTTTCGTGCGTTTGCTTCATTGCTTTCCGTTCGTATTTGCTTTGACAAGAAAACGGCTGCGGAAGGCAGCCGTTTTTGCTCAGGTGTCCTGCACGCCGCGGTTGCGCGCAAGGCGGGACGTGGGATTGACGAGCTCGCGCCAATTCAGCTCCCCGCGGTCCAGCGCAAGGACGAGGACCTCTGCCGTTGCAAGGTTGGTGGCAACGGGCACGTTGTGCTCGTCACACAGGCGAAGCATATTCTGCTCCGTTACGCCGGGCGTTTCGTTCGGCTCGGTGGAACGGAAGTAAAAGACAAGGTCAATTTCGTTGTATGCGACACGGGAGAGAATCTGCTCTCCGCCGCCGATGCTTCCAGACATAAGCTGCTCAATCTCAAGCCCCGTTGCCTCGGAAATATACTTGCCCGTCAGCTGCGTGGCGCACAGGTTGTGACGGCTCAGAATACCGCAGTAAGCGATACAGAACTCTGCCATAAGCTCTTTCTTGTTGTCGTCTGCAATGATTGCAATTTCCATAAGCATCTCCTTATATCGTTGGGTCCGCCCCGTCCTCCGCACACGCCATTCCCGAAAGAAGCGGTCTGACTTCTCCTGACAGACGGGCGGCTATGTTGGCATAGGCAACCTCTTGTTTGTGTTCCTCACGCGGTACGGCGCCAAGCAGCTGTGCGCCGACCGTATCAATCATCTCACGCAGGTCCAGCCCTGCGCCGTATGACGAGAGCACCAGCCGCAGCCGTCTCACTCCCATCGCATCAAGTGATGCCCGCACCGCGGCAGTCCGCGAAAGCGCGCCGCCAAGGCAGCTGTGGCATAAAATCCCCGTGTCACACGAGGGTCCAAGCAGCGCCGCCCCCTGTGGATCGGTATCCACGAGCAGAACGTCTGCCTCCAGCTCGGCCTGGATTCTGTCAAGAAAGGAAACGGGCGACGGACAGGACCCGCCGTCACCGCCGAGCCGCCCCGGGACGAGAAGCAGGCGCTCCCCCACAGGCAGAGCCACCTCGCGCGGAGTGCGCGCGCCCGAAAGTAAATCTCCAAGGTGATACACCGCCCCTGCCTGCCCGAGAAGCAGGTCCAGAGAGGGCCGCGAAAGGTCGGCATCCAACAGAGCCACCCTGTCACCGCGCAAGGCGAATGCGCGCGCAAGCCCCACCGCAAGGGTGGAGGTGCCGCAGCCGCCGCTGCCGCCCGTGACAAAAATTCTCTGTCTGTCCATAGCCACCTCGTCCGTTGTGCGTCAATAGTATTATACCGAATGGCGGCGGCTTTGTCAATTCCCGCAAGGGGGTATCGGAGCAGATTTTTTCTCCCCCGCGCAAAAAAGCCGAAAACCCGTAGGGTTTTTTTGCTTGAGGGCTTGATAAACGCCGCTTAATGTTATATAATATATTTCTAAATATAACGAAGATGGAGATTTGCCATGATTGAAAGCAACCTGAGCCGCCTGACCGCCCTCGACCCCGAAATCGGAGAGGCAATCCGAGAGGAATACCAGCGCGAGAGGAACGGGCTGGAGCTGATTGCGAGCGAAAACGTCGTCAGCGAGGCGGTCCTTCTTGCCGCAGGCAGTATTCTGACCAACAAATATGCAGAGGGCTATCCCGGTCGCCGCTACTACGGCGGCTGTGAAAAGGTGGACGTGGTGGAAACCGTCGCCATTGAACGCGCCAAGCAGCTGTTCGGCGCCGCCTACGCCAACGTGCAGCCCCACTCGGGCTCTCAGGCAAATACCGCCGTGTACGTTGCCCTGCTTCAGACGGGCGACACCGTCATGGGTATGAGTCTTGCCGAGGGCGGACACCTGACCCACGGCAGCCCCGTGAATCTTTCGGGTCTTTACTACAACTTCGTTCCCTACGGGCTGAACCCCGAAACGGAGGAGCTGGACTACGATAAAATGGAGGAGATTGCCCTGGAGTGCAAGCCCCGTCTGATTGTCGCAGGCGCCTCCGCCTACCCCCGCGTCATTGACTTTGAGCGCATCGCCGCCATCGCCCACAAGGTGGGTGCCTACCTCATGGTAGATATGGCGCACATTGCAGGTCTGGTCGCGGCGGGCGTGCATCCCTCTCCCCTGCCCTATGCAGACGTGGTGACGACCACCACCCACAAAACCCTGCGCGGTCCGCGCGGCGGTCTGATTCTCACCAACAACGAGGAAATTGCAAAGAAAATCAACAAAGCAATTTTCCCCGGTATTCAGGGCGGCCCCCTGCTGCATATCATTGCGGCTAAGGCGGTCTGCTTCCGTGAGGCGCTTTCCCCTGCATTTGTGGAATATCAGAAGCAGGTGGTGAAGAACTGCGCCGCCCTTGCCGAGGCGCTCTCGGCGGAGGGCTTCCGTCTGGTATCGGGCGGAACGGAAAACCACCTTGCCCTCGTGGACCTGCGTCCCTTCGGCATTACGGGCAAGGAAATGGAGCACCGCCTGGATGCCTGCGGCATCACCGTCAACAAGAATGCCATTCCGAACGACCCCGAAAAGCCCTTTGTCACCTCGGGCATCCGCGTCGGCACCGCCGCCGTCACCACCCGTGGTCTCGTGGAGGAGGACATGGTGCTGATTGCCCACCTGCTGAAGCTTTGTGCAACCGAGTTTGAGGGTCAGCAGGAATACGTGCGCGGCGAGGTTGCCAAGCTTTGCGCAAAATACCCCCTGTTCTAATAATTTACTCAAAGAGGAAAAGGATATGAAAACATTTCGTAGAATCGGCGTGCTGACGTCGGGCGGTGATGCCCCCGGTATGAACGCCGCCGTTCGTGCCGTCACCCGCGCCGCCCTCGCAAAGGGCGTGGAGGTCATGGGCATTTACCGTGGCTATTCAGGACTGATTGACGGGGATATCAAGCCCCTGGGCCTGCGCGACGTTTCCAACATTATCAACCACGGCGGCACCTTCCTGTACTCCGACCGCTGCCCCGAATTCAAAACGGAGGAGGGCATGCAGAAGGCAATTGCCACCTGCGCCGAGTTCCAGATTGACGGCATCGTCGCCATCGGCGGCGACGGCACCTTCCGCGGTGCAACCGACCTGACTGCGCGCGGCATTCCCTGCATCGGTCTGCCCGGCACCATTGACAACGATATTACCTCCACCGACGCCACCATCGGCTTTGACACGGCAATGAATACCGTCATTGAGATGGTGGACCGCCTGCGCGACACCTGTGAATCTCACGCCCGCTGCAACGTGGTAGAGGTCATGGGACGCGGTGCGGGTGATATTGCCGTTCGCACGGGCATTGCCGCGGGTGCGACGAGCGTAGCCATTCCCGAGATTCCCTTTGATGCCAATGCCGTCATTGAAAAAATCAAGCACGGCAGAGCCGTCGGAAAGAGAAACTTCATCGTCATCGTTTCCGAGGGTATGGGTGCTGATTTCTCCCAGAACCTCGCAGAACAGATTGAAGCGCAGACGGGGGTTGAAACCAAGTTTGCCCGTCTTGCACACGTCGTGCGCGGCGGCAACCCGAATCTGCGTGACCGCGTGATGGCTTCCCGTATGGGTGAGTTTGCCGTGGACCGCCTGATTGAAGGCAAGAGCAACCTCGTCATCTGTGAAAACGGCGGTGAAATCGTTGCCACCGACATCAACTTTGCGCTGATTCTTGACAGAATGTACAAGGGCAAGCTGAAGGACGGCGACCTCGCCCCCTACACCCCCGCGCAGATTGAGGAAATGAAGCTCCGCTGTGAGAAAAAGCGCGCGCTGATTGCATCTCTTTACGAGACCTGCAATCGCCTGTCCCTGTAATGAAGCGGCATATCCCCGCCCTCATCTGGTGTGCAGCAGGCATCTTGCTGTGCATCTATTTCGTGGGCTTCGGGCAGGGGCTTCGCCTGCATGACGGCGCACAGCTGTACCTGCTTTACGGCGCGCTTGCGCTGGCGGTAGGCGGCTATCTTACGCACGTGCTCCTCTGGCGCAAGGAAAACCTCTCCTCCGTCAATTTCGGATACAAGCTCGCTCTGGGGCTGCTTGCCCTCCTGCTCCTCCTGTCCTCCTTTATCAAGGACCTGTTCTTTTAAGCGCATCTCCCGCCTCGCCTGTTCTGTTTATATATATGTATATAAGGAAGAACGCGGACAGGTAAGTCGTGAGATGCTATTGCGCTTTCCTTAAAAAACGCCCGTTCATAGCGTGATACTCTTAACGGAGTATCACGCAGCGATATAAATCCCTTGCGGGATTTGCGATATTCCCTTCGGGAGCGATATAGGGTTGAACCTTACGATATGTTTTAACATACTCGCCGCATGGCGAGATATGCTAAAACGAGGGGATTTATATCATATCTCATTGGAGCA
>JAFQJX010000121.1 GCA_017397205.1 Clostridia bacterium
CGCTGGAGGAGGCAAAGCGGCGCCACCAGGCGGTGGTCGTCCATTTCCGCACCACGAAGGGAAAGGGATACCCCGAGGCGGAAAAGCTGCCCGACGAATACCATTGCATCTACCCCGCACAGGGAGATACTCCCCATTTTTATCAGGCATTCGGGGAGGAGCTTGTGCGTATGGGTGAGGAGGACGAAGCGATTTGTGCCGTTACCCCTGCAACGGGCTGCACCACGGGGCTCGTTGCATTTGGAGAAAGGTTCCCCGAGCGCACCTTTGACGTTGGAATTGCGGAGGCGCATGCACTCACCTTCTCGGCAGGGCTTGCCACGATGGGATATAAGCCCTACGCCGTGATTTATTCCAGCTTCCTGCAGCGCGGCTACGATCAGCTGATTCACGATATCGCCCTGCAGAATCTGCCCGTTCACCTGATTGTTGACAGGGCGTCCCTCGCCCCTGCGGACGGACCCACTCACCACGGCATTTACGACGTATCCTTTCTGAGCCAGGTACCAAACGTTGAGATACTTGCGCCTGCCACCCTCGGCTCCCTCCGCGCAATGCTCAGGGATACGCGGGAGGCAACCCATCCCACGGCAATCCGCTATGCCAACACCGCCGAGGACCCGGCTCTTTCCGCGGCGTTTTATCCCGACGGAGATTGGGAGCATTACGGCGTGCGTGGGGCAGGGGATCTCACGGAGGAGGCGCAGGTCATTCTCGTCAGCTACGGACGGGCAGCATCCCGTGCCTGGGAGGCGCTTGGACAGCTTCAGGAGGAGGGCATTCGCTGCGGCATGCTTCTCCTGGAAAGATTGACCTCCCACGCCGAGGTGGCGCAGGAGATTGCACGCGCCGTCCCAAAGGGCGTCCCGCTTGTGTTCTTTGAGGAGGGTATTTACCACGGCGGCGCAGGAATGTGCCTTTCCCAGGCGCTCAGGAGCACCTGTCCCGAAACCCCCACCTCCGTTCTGGCGGTGGTGAATCCTCTCGCGCAGCCCACAAGCCCCTGCGACCTGTATGAGTTCATGGGGATTTCCACCCGTGACCTCGTCACGCGGGCAAGGGAAATTGCCCGTAAATAAAGCCGATTGCCCGCGCTGCGGGCATAAAACGGCGGGGTGTGCCAGACGGCGCACCCCGCTTCTTGTTCATATTCGCCGAAATCTCGCATTTTTTCCTGTGTAAACTGTATAAAGTTCACAAAATGTTTCATTTTTCTTTTCAAAAATTATTTATTTTACACAGGATATCTGCTATAATAAGGGTGCAAGAGGGAAATGACCCTTTGGCAATCCACGAGAAAGGCGGACCCATATGTTAGTTCAAGTAAACGGCAGACAAATGAACGTAAGAGAAAGCTTGCGGGAGGTCATTGAAAAGAAACTGCACAAGTTTGACAGATTCTTTGACGACTCCACCGTCGCCTACGTCACCTGTAAGGCAAGAAAGGGAGTCAAGATTATTGAAATTACCGTATCCTATGGCGGGACCCTGTTCCGCGCCGAGGAGGAGAGCGATACGTTTGTGACCGCCCTTGACAGGGCTATGGAAAGCTTTGAAAGGCAAATCCGTAAAAATAAGACTCGCCTGGAAAAGCGGGTGCGCGCGGGCGCCTTTGCGCCTGCCCCCGATGACGTGGAGGAGGATGAGTTTGCGGAGGAGGGCGAGTTCGTCATTCGTACCAAGACCTATGCGTTCAAGCCCATGACGCCCGAGGAGGCAATTCTGCAAATGAATCTGCTGGAGCACTCCTTCTTCGTCTTTAACGACGGCGACACGGGACAGACCTGCGTCGTCTACCGCAGAAAGGATGGCGGCTACGGACTGATTGTTCCCGAATAACACGCTCTCGTTTCCAAAATCCCAGGAACCCTTTGATTTGACATCAGGGAAGCCCGCACCGCGGGCTTCCTTTTTTGGTTGCCCGGGACTTTGCGCGGCTTGCTTTTGAGAAAGGGAAGTAAGGAAAAGGGCGTCGCGTTTTCCAAAATGCGAGGGCAGGTGAAGAATTATCCACTTGACACTGTGATATAAATTGTATATAATTAATATACGGTAAAGCACTTTAGTTCGCTAAATTATTTTTCCAAAAGGGAGGTGTCGCCGATGGGCTATCGCAAATATGCTGCGGATTGGAGTGTCCGTGAGGAGCTTGACGGGCGCGGCCGTCGGGTGCGCACTCCCGTTTACGGCGGCCCCCTGTTCCGCTATGCGCTCACCGCCGATCAGCGCCGCCCGTACCGTGTTTGGCTCCCTATTCTCGGGCTCGTGCAGTGGGCGCTGTTCGTCACCTCGCTTTTGTTCCCCCTGCATACCATGGCACAGTTTTATATCATGGTGCCCTACGGCGTGCGGCTGCTTCCTCTTTTCTATATGACCATGTCCCTTTGGACCTTTCTTTTTGCAAAGGAGCCGCTCAAAAGGGAACAGAATGACGGGCTGTATCCTCGCATGAGCCACTCTCTTTGCTTTCTCATCACCTTTGGCGCGGCTTCACTTATCGCGGCGGCGGTGGCGGCTCTCGTTTACCGCACGCTCAGTGCCTCGGACATCTACCGGTTGGTTGCCATGGCGGTACAGCTTTCGCTTGACCTTGTGATGCTGCGGCTGCGGCGCGCAATGCGCACACAGGAGCTTGAAAAATAATACACCGAAAGGGTCTCTGGCGGTGCAAATATATGCACCTTCGCCCGACAAAAATTTAACAATTTATTATAAATATGATGAAAACGCTTGCATTTTGATGCAATTTAGAGTATAATCTTTTATATTCTTCAGTTAAGAAGTTGCACTTGTGCAGGCGTCGGATTGCAAAAATCCGGGTGACCCCATGGGGTCATTTGCTTCCTTTGGAAGCAAATGAATCTCTTTTGTCCTGCCTGCTCCCGTGCGATGCACGCTCATTTCACTTGAATCATTTTCAGCCCTCGGGCTGGTTTTGATAAAAAAATTTTTGGAGGCTATCTATCATGAAAAGCAAGTCCACCCTTGTTCGGATTCTGGCTATGCTTCTTTGCTTCATCATGGTTGCTGCAATGGTTGTTTCCTGCGGTCCTGATGATGAGCCCGATCCTGACGACGACGCCTACAATGGCGCAGACACCTTGGTCGTTGGTTACGACCAGTTCTCTTCTAAGTTCAGCCCCTTCTTCGCTGACAC
>JAFQJX010000122.1 GCA_017397205.1 Clostridia bacterium
AGTCGGGGTGCGCCTCCAGGAAGCGGTCGGTCACCGCCTCATTCTCCTGCGGGCAAACGGTGCAGGTGGAGTAAATCAGCCGTCCGCCCTCGGCAAGACAGAGCGCCGCCGCCGAGAGAATCTCATATTGCAGGGCGGGCAGATTGCTCGCCGCCTCCAGGTCCTTGTAGCGCAAATCCGCTTTTTTGGAAAGTACGCCAAGCCCCGAGCAGGGGACGTCGCAGATAATGCGGTCCGCCCAGCCGATGAGGCGCGGGTCAGGGTCGGCGGCGTCCTGCGCCGCCGTTTCAATCACGGAAAGCCCCAGGCGCCTTGCGCCCTCCTCCACGAGGGAAAGCTTGGCGGGGTGCAGGTCATAGGCACGCAGGGTGCCCTCGTTTTGCATATCCATGGCGGCGCCGAAGCTTTTACCGCCGGGGCAGGCGCAGAGGTCCAGCACCCTGTGGTGCGCTTCAGCCCCCAGCGCGCAAACGGCAACGGCAGATGCCTCGTCCTGCACGAAAAACAGCCCCTCCTCCCAGCCGGGCAACGACTTTGGGGGATAGGATTCAGGCAGGTACACGCTTGCGGGCGCGTGCGGTGTCGGGGTGGCGTCAATACCTGCCTCGGCAAGACGGGCAAGGTAGTCCTCACGGGTGGTGCGGAGGGTGTTCACACGCAGCGTCATGCCCGTGCGCGAGTTGACGGAGGTAAGAAAACTCTCAATTTCCTCTTCGCCGAAGATTTCAAGAAACAGGCGCACGGTATCCCGCGGAACGGAATATTTGACGGAGAGGTGCCGCGCAAGGTTCCTTTCGCGCGGAGGCGGCACAAGAAGCTCAGGCGAACGCAGGGCGCTGCGCAGACAGCCGTTGACAAAGCCGCGCTCTCCCGAATTGCGCGCCAGGTCCACCGTAAGGGAGACGGCGGCGTGACGGGGGGTGTTCAGATAGAGAAGCTCGTAAAGCCCCAGTCGCAGAATGTTGCGCGTGGTGGCGTCCAGGGCGCCGCGCCCCGAAAGAACGCCGATATAGTAATCCAGCGTGATACATTTCTCCACGGTGCCGTAAACCAGGGCAGTGAGAAAGCGGCGGTCCGCCTCCTCAAGTCCCCCCAGCTTGTACCCCAGGGCGAGATTGATATACTGTGCGCCCTCCTCCCAACGCGAAAGAACGTCAAGGGCAATCGGCCGTACGTTCATGCTCCGAGCACCTCACCGACGGCAATCTGCCGTCCGCGGATAAAATCGGAGGCAGTCATGCTGCCCTTTCCCTCAGGGCGCAGACGGGTGATGCAAAGAGCACCCTCTCCGCAGGCGACCACAATCTCCCCCTCGCCCCTGTCCGACAGGGACAGGACGGTGCCGGGGGCGCCAGCCCCCGCGACGGGGTGTGCGGCGACGATTTTCAGCTGCCTGCCGCTTGGCAGATAGGTATAGGGCAGGGGAATGGGAGTCAGGCCGCGCAGAATGGGGTCCAGGACACGGGCGTCTTTTGTCCAGTCCACAAGGCACTCCTCCTTTTCAATTTTGGGTGCGTAGGTGGCAAGGGCTTCGTCCTGCGGCGTGCGGCAGGCGGTGCCGTGCGCAAGCGCATCAATGACGCGGACAAGCAGGGGACCGCCGATGGCGGCGCTGGTATCGTGGACGGTTTCAAAGGTGTCCGTCTCTGTGATGGGGAAGCGCTCGGTGGCGATGATGTCCCCCGTATCCAGCCCCTCAGCCATATACATAACGGTGACGCCCGTTTCTCTGTCACCTGCCATAATGGCGCGCTGCATCGGGGCGGCGCCGCGCCAGCGGGGAAGCAGGGAAACGTGCAGATTGATGCAGCCGTAGGGCGGCAAATCCAAAACCGCCTTGGGCAGGATTTTTCCGTATGCCACGACGCAAATCAGGTCGGGGGAAAGTGCTGTCAGCGTGTCAAGAAAGCCCTCGTCCTTCATGGACACGGGTTGATAAACGGGAATGCCGTAGCCCTGTGCCGTCACCTTGACGGGGGGCGGAGTCAGGGTATAGCCCCTGCCCTTTGGCTTATCGGGCTGACAAACGGCGCCAATCACCTCCACGCCCCCCTTGACGAGTGCGTCAAGGACGGTGGCGGCAATTTCGGGCGTGCCCATGAATAAAACTCTCATTGCTCCTCCGTCTCCACGTCGCCCACCACGACGTCGGTAAACAGCTTGCCGTCCAGGTGGTCAATTTCATGGCAGAAGGCGCGGGCAAGCAGGTCCTGCCCACGGTATTCCACCTCCTCACCGTGACGGTTGAGGGCGCGGACAATCACCGCCTTCGGGCGATTGGTTTTGCCCCATTTTCCGGGCAGGGAAAGACAGCCCTCGACTTCACATTGGTGACCCGAATAGGCAACGATTTTGGGATTAATCAGCTCAAGGACGGTGCCCTCCTCCACCTCAATGACCACCACGCGGCGGAGCACGCCAACCTGCACGGCGGCAAGTCCGCAGCCGCCCGCACGGCGCATGGTTTCCGTCATGTCGTCGAGGAGTGTGAGAATGCGGGGGGTAATTGCTTCAACGGGGCGGCTGACCTTTCTCAGAATGGGGTCGCCCTCCTTTACGATTTGCAGTTGTGCCATGGTTTCTCCTTTTCGTTATGCGTGGTAGTTCACTATGCGTGGTAGGGATTGATATCAATGGAGCAGCTGACTCCGCCGTGGCGGGCGCCCGCCTGCATGAGCGCACGGAAGAGCGCGCGCGTGTCGCTTGACCAGCGGCATTTGAACATCAGCCGCATGCGGAATTGCTCCGCCTGCTTATAGACCTGCGCCTCCATGGGTCCGAACATCTGCAGAGGCAGATTGGGGAAATCCCGACGTGCCCTCTCGGATGCCTCGCGCGCAAAGAGGTCAGCCGCCTGTCTCAGGCGCTCCTCGCTGCCAGAGGTCAGGGTGATTTGCACCATGTCGCAAAACGGCGGAAAGAGCATTTTCTGCCGCAGCTCTATTTCACTCTCGTAAAAGGCGCGGTAGTCCTGCTTCTGGGCAAGGCGGATGACGTCGTTCTGGGGGGAATAGGTCTGTATGACGGCGCGCCCCGGGCGCTGGGCTCTGCCCGCACGCCCAATCACCTGCGTAAGCAGGGAAAAGGTGTGCTCGGAGGCGCGGAAATCGTTTGCGTAAATACCCGTGTCGGCAAGCAGCACGCCCACCAGGGTCACACGGGGAAAATCGTGTCCCTTGGTCACCATCTGGGTACCGAGCAGAACGTCTGCCTCCCCTTGGCGGAAGCCCTCCAGCATGCGGTCGTAGGCGTGCTTGCCCGAGGTGGTGTCTGCATCCATGCGCATCAGGCGCATATCGGGCAGGGTGCGCGCCAGCTCCGTTTCAACCTTCTGCGTTCCGAAGCCCACGTAGCGGATATGCTCGCTCCCACAATGGGGGCAGGCACGCGGGGGTGCGGCGCGGTAGCCGCACAGGTGGCAGAGCAGCTGGGAGGTGGGGGTGGCGTGGTGTGTCAGGGCAACCGAGCAATGGGGGCAAAGCAGGACCTCGCCGCAGTTCTTGCATTGCAGGGAGGCATTGTAGCCCCGTCGGTTGAGAAAGAGAATTGCCTGCTCCTCCAGCTCCTCCACCGTTTCAAGCGCTTCAAACAGACGGTGGCTGATGGGGGAGGTGTTGCCGCGGGAAAGCTCCCGCCGCATATCCACGATTTCCACCTCAGGCAGGGTGGCGTTTCCGTAGCGCTCGGTCAGCTCAATCAATTCGTACTGACCCTTCTGCGCCTTGTAATAGCTTTCAAAGGAGGGGGTGGCAGAGGCAAGCAGCACGAGGGCGTTTTGTGCCGCCGCACGCTTGGCGCACACCTGTCGGGTATGGTACTTTGGGTCCTGCTCGGACTTGTAGGTATGCTCGTGCTCCTCGTCCACGATGATGACCCCGATGTTCTTGAGGGGGGCAAAGACGGCACTCCGCGTGCCGATGACGAGGTCCACGTCTCCACGCTCAATGCGGCGCCATGCGTCAAAGCGCTCCCCTGCGCTGAGGGAGGAGTGAATGACGGCAACGCGCTCGCCGTAGCGGGCGCAGAAAATCTGCACCGTCTGGGGGGTGAGCGAGATTTCCGGGACGAGCAGAATGGCGCCCTTGCCGTCGGCAATCACGCGGTCAATGAGGCGCAGCATGACCTTGGTCTTTCCCGAGCCCGTCACGCCGTACAGCAGCGCCGCGCGCGGCGCCTCCTCCTCGTACAGGGTGACCAGGCGGTCATAGGCGTCAAGCTGCTGACGGGAGAGGTGAATGGGGGAGGTGTCGCGCCTGACAGAGAGGGGGTAGGGGGAGCGCATCTTTTCCGTTTTGGTGAGCGTCACGTAGCCCTTGTCGCAAAGCGCCTTGACCTGCGCCGCCGTTGCGCCGCACCGTTCGCACAGCACGTCGCGCTCACAGGGACCGTCCGTCAGCGCCTGCAGCAGAGCGCGGTGGGTGGGGGAGCGCAGGGTCTTTCCCTCCATGAGGGAGCTTGCCTCCTCCGCGGAGATGGCAAGCGAAGCAACGTAGGTGTAGGCGATATTCACACCGCCGCCAAGCAGCGCGGGCGGAAGCACGCACCGCACGGCATCTCCCAGCGTGCAGAGGTAATATTCGGAAAGGAACAGGCACAAATCAAGCATCTCCCCGTCAAGGAGATAGTCACCCGCAAGACGGGAAAGCACCGCCTTGCGGCGAGGGGTGGAGGGGTCCCCCTCCCCCATCACGACCGCCCAGGAGGGGCGGTTGCCTCCCCCGAAGGGGACGCGCACCAGCGTGCCGCGCGGACAGGGTCCTACGGCGGCGGGCAGGTCGTAATCAAAGGGCCTGTCAATATGAAAAGGCGCGTCCAGAACGCGGACGCTGACGACGCAATCCATAAAACGGACGCTCCTTTCTCAGGGGCACCGCGCAGTGCCGCCTATCGGTTTTGATAAAAGGGGATTACCGCGGGGAGCCCCCGCGGTAATGTATTTTTTCTGCTTTTGCTTGTTACTTGCGCACCATCTTATAGGTGCCGTCCTTCAGGCGCCCGATGGCGATTTTTACCGCCTTCTGGTCGCGGTATTCGGGGGAAATGAGCTGAGCAAGGGGCTGCTCGGTCAGCTTGTCGGCAATTTTTCTCTCTGCCTCGGTGCGCTGTGCAACGTACTCGCCCGTCACCATACGGGCGCTCTTTGCGATTGCAATCACCAGCTCGTAGCGGTTAAATTGACCTTTGGTTAATTCGTCGGCGGTAGGGTAAATCATCTCTATATCTCCTTGTGCGAAATCAAATTATTCTTCGTCCTCGCCGTCGTCGCCGTCAAGCTCACTGTCAAGGCGGTTGGAGAGGGTCTCCGTCTGAATGGCGGAGAGAATGACGTGGTCGGAGTCCGTGATAATCACGGAACGGGTGCGCCGCCCGCAGGAGGCGTCAATGACCCGTCCGCTTTCCTTGGCGTCCTGTACCAGGCGCTTGATGGGGGCGGAGTCGGGGGAGGTAATGGCAATCACGCGCTCGGCGGAGACGAGGTTGCCGAATCCAATGTTAATCAGTTTCATGCTTGCTCCTTATTCAACGTTCTGCACTTGCTCACGGATTTTTTCCAGCTCGTTTTTCATATTCACGACGAGGCGCGCAATCGCGGCATTGTTTGCCTTGGAGCCAATGGTGTTGGTCTCACGGTTGAGCTCCTGCATCAGAAAATCAAGCTTTTTGCCCGAGGGCGTCTTTTCGGCGCAGATGTCGCGGAAGGCACCGAAATGCGCGCGCAGGCGCACAAGCTCCTCGTCAATGGCAATCTTGTCAGCCCAGACGGCACATTCCGTCAGCAGGCGCCCCTCGTCCACGGCAACCCCCGTCTCCCCGAGAATGGCACGCAGACGTGCCTCCAGGCGGTCGCGGTATCCAACGGTATCTGAGAGGGAAATCTGCTCCACCTCGTCTGCCCAGCGGCTGACGGCGGCAAGCTTGCCCCGAATATCGGCCTCTATTTTCGCACCCTCGCGCTCGCGCATTGCAGAGAAATCCTCCCCTGCCAGGGTCAGGCAGGCAAGCAGATTCTGCCAGGCGTCGTCGGGGCTTTCGTCCTGCTTCACATAGGTGAACACCTCGGGGTTGCGCGCCAGGGTCATCACGGAGATATCGTCCGTCAGCCCCAGCTCATCCCGCAGCTGACAGAGGGCTGCAAGATAGTCCCTTGCAAAGGGCAGGTTTGCCGTGACGGTGCCTGCCTCGGAGGACTTGAAATCGTAGTTGACGGAAACCTCCACCTTGCCGCGGGAAATCACGCTTTCCTGCACGTAGGAGCGCACGCGCTCCTCCAGGTAGGCGTACGCGCGCGGCATACGGACGGTGCAGTCAAAATAGCGGCTGTTGACGCTTCGGATATCCACGGTCAGGGTATAGGCGGCAAACTCGCCGCGCCCCCGTCCGAAGGCGGTCATGCTCTTGATCATCTCGGACCTCCCTTTTTGCTCTTCATCATCACCTTGAGCTCGTTCAAAAAGGTGTCAATATCGCGGAATTCGCGGTACACGGAGGCAAAGCGCACGTAGGACACCTCGTCCACCTGACGCAGGCGCTCCATCACCATCTCGCCCAGCTTGATGGAGGTCACCTCGTTTTCAAGGGAATTGGCAAGCTCGTTTTCAATATCGGTGCAGATGGCGTCCACGTCCACGGGGCGCTTCTGGCACGCTTTGAGAATACCCGACTGAAGCTTGTGGCGGTCAAACGGCTCGCGCTGACCGTTCTTCTTCAGAACGAACAGGGGCACCGTTTCCACCATCTCGTAGGTGGTAAAGCGCTTTCCGCAGGCGGAGCATTCACGGCGGCGCTTGATGGACGAATAATCCTCCTGGGGGCGGCTGTCAAGCACGCGCGAATCGCGGGCGCCGCAGGCAGGGCATTTCATGAGGGGGAACCTCCCTATCTTTGAATTTGTGCTTTACTAATTAATTTTAACACTAAACTTATATTTTGTAAAGGGCAGGGAGGAAATTTTGTTTTGCGGGGGCAGAGG
>JAFQJX010000123.1 GCA_017397205.1 Clostridia bacterium
AAATCAGCGATGCAATCCTTGACGAAATGCTGCGCCAGGACCCCATGTCCCGCGTTGCCTGTGAAACCTTTGTGACGACGGGGCTGATTACCGTCATGGGAGAAATCACCACCGAGGCATACGTGGATATCCCCGGGGTGGTACGCCGCACCGTTGAGGAAATCGGCTACGACCGCGCCAAGTACGGCTTTGACTGCCACACCTGCGGCGTTGTCACCTCCATTCACGAGCAATCCCCCGATATTGCGCTGGGCGTTGACAGGTGCGCCGAGGCAAAGGAGGGCACGCTTGCAGACGACCTTGATACGGGTGCAGGGGACCAGGGACTGATGTTCGGCTACGCCTGCAACGAAACGCCCGAGCTGATGCCCTTGCCTATTTCTCTTGCCCACCGCCTTGCAAAGCGCCTGACACAGGTGCGTAAGGACGGCACGCTTGCCTACCTGCGCCCCGACGGGAAAACGCAGGTGACGGTGGAATACGACGGGAACACCCCCGTCCGCGTGGATACCGTCGTCGTTTCCTCTCAGCACAGCGACGAGGTTGCAACGGAGCAGATCCGCCGCGATATTATTGAGCAGGTAATTACCCCTGTGATTGACCCTGCAATGATGGATGAGAATACCAAGATTTACGTCAACCCCACGGGGCGCTTCGTCATTGGAGGCCCCGCAGGAGATACGGGACTGACGGGCAGAAAGATTATCGTCGATACATACGGCGGCTATTCCCGTCACGGCGGCGGCGCCTTCTCGGGTAAGGACCCGACCAAGGTGGACAGAAGCGCCTCCTACGCCGCAAGATACCTTGCGAAGAACGTGGTGGCGGCAGGGCTTGCAACCCATTGTGAGGTGCAGATTGCCTATGCCATCGGCGTGGCAAGACCCGTTTCCGTGATGGTGGATACCTTTGGCACGGGTAAGGCAAGCGACGAGGCGCTTTCTCTTGCGCTGACGGAGCTCGTTGACCTGCGTCCCGCGGCAATTATCCGCCGCTTTGACCTCCGCCGTCCCATTTACAGCGCCTATGCCGCATACGGTCATATGGGGCGCGAGGATTTGAACACTCCCTGGGAGCAGACCGACCTGGCAGCGTCTCTTAGGGAAAAGGTGCTTGCTTAAGCACCCTGACAGTTAAAAAAGAATGAAGGATTGCACCGCGCTTGCGGTGCAATCTTATCCTAAGGATAAAGAAGGAGGTGACAGCATTGAGCCGACAGGGAGCATCCCCCGAGCAGGAGGCGCCGCCCAGGGTCACGGGTACGGTTGAGGACGTGATTTACCACAGCACGACAAGTGACTATACCGTGATAGAGCTTGTAGACGACAAAACGGGACAGTTGGTTTGTGCTGTCGGTGCGATGCCTCACGTCGCGGCAGGGGCGCAGGTCCGCCTTTGGGGTGACTTTACCACCCACCCCGATTACGGGCCTCAGCTTGCCGTCAGTCATTATGAGATGGTGCTTCCCACGACGGAGGCGGATATTCTGCGGTACCTTTCCTCCAAGGCGGTGCAGGGAATCGGTCCCTCTACCGCGCTGAAAATTGTAAACAAGTTCGGAAAAGACACCTTTGAGGTGATGGAGCAGCATCCCGAGTGGCTTGCCGATATTCCCGGAATTACGAGAAAAAAGGCAGCTGCTATCCATAAATCCTTTATGGAAATGTCCGAGTTAAGAAGCTTGATGACCCTTTGCGCGGGGCGCATCGGCGCCGCAGCCGTCCACCGCATCTACCGCATGTGGGGGGCAAACGCCACGGGGTATATCCGCCGCGACCCATATCGCCTTTGCCGTGACGTGTACGGCGTTTCCTTTGCCCGTGCCGACGAGCTTGCGCGCGAGCTTGGGGTGAGTGACCGCGACGGCTCCCGTATTGAGGCGGGGCTGCACTACGTGCTGCAAAACGCCGCACAGATGGGCGGCCACACCTGCCTGCCGCGAGAGTTGCTTGTCAGCCAGGCGGAGGAGCTGCTTTCGCTTGACCGCACCCTCGTTGAGGAGGCGGTAGAGAGCGCGGTGAAAAGGGGAGAAATCGTCCCCTATGCGAGAGGGGAGATGGAACTTTACTTTTCGCGGACCCTTTCAGACTGCGAGGCAACGGTTGCCGCGGAGCTTGTCCGCATCCGCGACGGTGCCGTTACCTGGGGCATCTCCAATCTGCACGCCATGGTGGACCGCGCGGAGCAGGCGTTGCATATCAAATATGCGCCCCTGCAGCGCAAGGCGATTATAGAAGCGTTTGAAAGCGGCGTGACGGTGATTACGGGCGGACCCGGCACGGGAAAAACCACCCTGATTCACGCCATGCTGTACCTGTTTGATGAACTTGGTGTCAAGACGGTGCTTGCCGCCCCTACGGGGCGTGCCGCCAACCGCATGTCGGAGGCAACCGCGCACGAGGCAAAGACCATTCACCGCTTGCTTGAAATGGAGCGCACGGAAACGGACGAGCCGCGCTTCCGTCGGGACAGGGAGGACCCCCTTGACGAAATGGTCGTGATTGCGGACGAGGCATCTATGATAGACCTGCCCCTGATGGCGGCGCTCGTACGCGCGATGCGGCGCGGCGCCCGTCTGATTCTGGTGGGAGACTCCGACCAGCTTCCCTCCGTGGGGTGCGGAAACGTCCTGCACGACCTGATTGAGAGCGGTGTATTTCCCGTGGTGCGACTGACGGAGATTTTCCGTCAGTCCCAGAACAGCTATATCGTGACCAACGCCCACCTGATTCATCAGGGGAAGCTCCCCGAGTGCAATCGGGAGGGGGGCGATTTCTTCTACCTGCCAAGAGAGCGCGAGGAGCAAATTGCGGCGACGGTGGAGGAGCTTGTCAAGAGACGCCTGCCCAAGGCGTACGGAGCTTCCTTTCTGCGTGGGCTTCAGATTGTAACCCCCACGCGCCGAGGCCCCGCTGGAACGGAGATGCTCAACGTCACGCTCCAAGCGTGCCTGAATCCGCCCGCCTCCTCCAAAAAGGAGATACAGGCACACGGCGTGATTTTCCGCGAGGGAGATAAGGTGATGCAAATCCGCAACCACTACGAGCTGGAGTGGAAAAAGGGAGACTTCTCGGGGAGCGGGATTATGAACGGAGAAATGGGCGAAATCCTTGAGATTTCCAAGGAGGAGGAGCACCTGACGGTTTCCTTTGACGGACGGGAAACGGAATATGAGTTCTCAATGCTGGACGAGCTGGAGCACGCGTACGCCATCACCGTTCACAAAAGTCAGGGAAGCGAATACCCTGCGATTCTTCTGCCGCTTTCCTATGCAGGACCCATGCTTCAAACGCGCAACCTGCTTTATACGGCGGTCACGCGCGCCCGTCGCATGGTGATTCTCGTGGGGCGAGGGGACGTTCTGCGCTCTATGGTGGAAAACGACCGCGAGACCGCGCGCTATACCTGTCTGATTGAGCGCTTACGCGAGCGCTAAGAAAGTGCTTGCAAAGTGCGACAAAATCGTATATAATAAAAGTTACCGAATGAAAATCCGATGAAGGGAGGGCGTCTATGCAAGCAAAGCTTGGAATTGATATTGGCGGAGCCAATCTGCTTGCCGCTGCCTTAGGGCAGGGGATATTGATGCGTGAGCCGTCTGCGATTGCGCAGGACCGCGAGACGGGCCGTGTGCTTGCCGTAGGACTTGCCGCGGAGCAGCGGCTTGGACAGGGTGGGCAGAGCGTAGCGCTGAGCCGTCCTTTCACAAACGGGCTGACCGCCGTGCCGCACGTGACGCAGGCGGTGCTCGCCTCCTGTATTCTCACGGCGGGCGGCTACCCCGATAAAACGGACGTCCTGCTTTCCATCCCCTGCGACCTGACGGACGACCAGGAGGAGCAGCTCGTAGGGCTTGCCTGCCGTGCAGGTGCGCGCACCTGCCGTCTTGTTTACGCGCCTCTTGCGGCGGTGGCGGGCTCCTTTATGAATCTGCCGCAGGGCTGCCTTGCGGTGGATATCGGTGCGACCGCAACCCACGTGATGCTGCTTTGTCGCGGCAGAATCTATTATATGAAATCGGTTCCTACGGGCGGACAGGCGCT
>JAFQJX010000124.1 GCA_017397205.1 Clostridia bacterium
GGCTACGAAGTCAGCAAGGAGCCGTATATTCTCACGATAATCCATCTCCGGCTGGTCGGCGGTGTAGCGCACGCCGAAGCCGCCGCCAAGATTGAGAACAGGCGCGCAGAAGCCCGTTTCGCGCGCAACCTCCCCGACAAAGGAAAGCATCACGGAGGCGGCGTCACAGAAGGGCTGAAGCTCAAAAATCTGCGACCCGATATGACAGTGGAAGCCCTCGAGGGAAACGGCGGGTGTTGCCAGGGCTGTCCTGGCAAGGGCAAGCGCCTGCCCCGTTTCAATGGCGGTGCCGAATTTGCTGTCCACGCTTCCCGTGGAGATTGCCTTGTGGGTATGGGGGTCAATTCCGGGGGAAAGGCGAAGCAGGATTTTTTGCGTGATTCCCTTCTCGCCAGAGATGCGGCTGATGGCGCTCAGCTCGTCCTGCGTATCCACCACGAAATAGCCGATGCCGACGTCCATCGCGTAGGCAATATCGGCGTCCGTTTTGCAGTTGCCGTGGAAAAACGCCTTTTCCAGAGGAAAGCCCGCACCGTGTGCAATATAAAGCTCCCCGACGGAAACGATATCCGTCCCGATTCCCTCCTGCGCCGCAAGCGTATACATGCCGCGGAAGGAGAGCGCCTTGCTGGCATACAGGGGATAGGAGCCCTCGCCGAAGTATTCCGCCATCGCATCCCGATACAGGCGCATCCTATGACGGATGCGCCCCTCGTCAAGCAGCATCAGGGGCGTGCCGTATTTTTCACAAAGCTCCACGGTATCGTATCCTGCAAAGGTCAGGTGCCCGTCGCGGACACCCAGATTGCTGTGGAGCAGCTCCTCATTTAACAAGCGCATACAACCTCACCTATGCCCCCTTGGGGGCAAGCCGTTTTTTATTCGCTGTACAGCATATCGTACATATTGTAAAGCCCCGAGGCGCGACCCGCAACGAAGCAGGCGGCCTTGACAGCCCCCTCGGCAAACAGACCGCGGTCATAGGCGGTATGCTTGAGGCAAAGCTGCTGGGTATCCGTTGTGAGAAGCACCTCGTGCTCCCCCACAATATTCGCCATACGCAGGGCGTGAATACCGATTTCTCCCTGCGTCCGCTTTCCCTCGCCGTGTCTGCCCGTCACGAGGGTGGCGTGCTCGCGCACCTCGCGAATGCCCTCTGCAAGCATCAGGGCGGTGCCGCTGGGCGCGTCCACCTTGCGGTTGTGATGCGCCTCAACGATTTCAATATCCGCCTTGGGGAATGCCGCCGCCGCACGCTTTGCAAAGTCCACGAGCAGGGCAATTCCAACGCTCATATTGGCGGAATAAAAGACGGGAATCCGCTTTGCCGCCTCGCGCACGGAGGCAAGCTCCGCCTCGTTCAGTCCCGTCGTGGCAATCACGGCGGCACAGCCGACGCGCACGGCGTACTCCAAAACGGAGGGGACGAGCGTATGGAAGGAAAAATCCACAACGACGTCGGGCACGCCCTCCACCTCGTCAAAGGAGGTGTAGCAGGGGAACGGGGTGTCCCCCTTTTTCATAGCGTCCACGCCGCAAAGCAGGGTGACCCCCTGCATCTCCGCGAGGCACTTCAGGACCTCCGCGCCCATTTTTCCACAGGCGCCGTGTACAAGCACGTTCATCTTAAACCTCCAGACCCACCTCGCGCATGCGGGCGAGGAGCGTCTCGTATTTTGCCTGACTCATGGGAGTCAGGGGCAGGCGGAGCGTATTGGAGCCGAAGCCCATTGCCGCCATTGCCGCCTTGACGGGAATGGGGTTGACCTCGCTGAACAAGCTGTCAATCAGCGCGTGCAGGCGGTATTGGTCCTCAGCCGCGCCCTTGATGTCTCCTGCAAAGAACTTTTCACAAAGCTGTGCCGTCTCACGGGGGAGCAGGTTGGACACCACGGAAATGACGCCCTCGCCGCCCAGCGCAAGCAGGGGGACAATCTGGTCGTCGTTGCCGCTGTAGAGATCCAGCTTGCCGCTGACGTAGGACATGGTCTCCACAATCTTGCTGATATTCCCGTTTGCCTCCTTGATGGCAATGATATTATCATGGTCAGCGAGCGCGCGGTAGGTCGCGGGCTCAATGTTGACCCCCGTACGGGAGGGCACGTTATAAAGAATGACGGGCTTTTCGGAGGCATCCGCAAGAGCGGTGAACATTTTCACCAGCCCCTCCTGGGTTGCCTTGTTGTAATAGGGCGTGACGATGAGCAGCGCGTCTGCCCCTGCCTCACAGGCGTATTTGCCAAGCTCGAGCGCGTAGGCAGTATCGTTGGAGCCCGTCCCCGCAATCACGGGCACGCGCCCTGCGGCGCGCTTCACGACGAAGGAAATAACCTCCCTGTGCTCCTCGTCCGTCAGGGTAGACGCCTCACCCGTGGTGCCGCAGGCAACCAGGGCGGCAACACCCCCCTCAATCTGGAAATCCACGAGCCGACCGAACGCCTCCCAATCAATGCTTCCGTCCTCCCTCATGGGAGTAATCAGTGCGGTGGCAACCCCGCGGAACAACGTGTTTTTCATAATTCTTACCTCAAACAAAAAAGTAGTTTGTGATGAACAAACTACCAAAAATACAGGCAAAGCTGCCTTATCCTTGATAGCCCTCCGCATTTCTGCGACAGTCGCGCCCATCTTATGGTGCGCAACCAAGAGTCTGCCCCACGCGCAAGAACAAACCTTTCGGCACCTGCCCCTTTCCCGTCCTGCCTGCGCGGGCATTCCCAGACGGTACTCTTGACAAGGTGCGCCTCCATCATGCACCCATTATAGCAGAGGCAAGGGCATCTGTCAACAGGGGCGCGGATTTTTCTTCCTTATTACCTAATAAAAGCATACCCAAAGGGCACCCACGGCGAGCCGTGGGTGCCCAGGGTGATTTGACTATCGCTCCTCTCGGAAATAGGAAAGACCGAGGGAGGCAGGGGGCTGATTTTCGCGCTTGTTGCGGATGCTGGTGAAAATCAGGACGGCAATCGTCACAAGATAAGGCAGCATCTTGTAAATCTCAGGCATGCTGCTTCCCATTCCGCCGGGGGAAGGAATGTACAGGTAGAGGTTGTACAGAGCGCCGAACAGGAACGCGCCGACGATGCCAATCGTGGGCTTCCACAGGGCGAAAATAACGAGCGCAATCGCCAGCCAGCCGCGGTCACCGAAGCCGTCGTTGGACCAGATACCCGTCATGTAGTCCATCACGTAATAAAGTCCTCCGAGACCCGCAATCGCACCGCCCACGCAGGTACCCACGTACTTGTACACGGTGACGTTAATGCCTGCGGCATCTGCCGTAGCGGGGTTTTCACCCACGGCGCGCAGGTGCAAGCCGACACGGGTACGCTTCAGAACGAAGGACGCAATCAGGGCAACCGCAATTGCCGTATAGGCGAGGAAGCCGTAGGAGAAGAACATAGTGCCAAAGCCGCCAAGCTTGTCGGCAAAGGCGGGGTGTGCGCTGAAGAAGGCGCTGGTGCGGCCAAGCGAAATGCTTGCAGTCTCGCTGCCTGCCAGCTTGTTGAGCGCGCCGCCGAAGAAGTTACCGAAGCCCACGCCGAAGGTGGTCAGGGCAAGACCCGTCACGTTCTGGTTGGCGCGGAGCGTCACCGTCAAAAAGCAGTAAATCAAGCTCATCAGAGCGGCGCAGAGAAGCGCGCACAGCAGCGGAATGAGAACGGCAAGGGTGCCGTTCAGCGCCTGACCCGCAGGTACGGATTTCTCGTAGAAGAAGGCGCCGATAACGCCCGAAATACCGCCCACGTACATGATACCGGGAATACCCAGGTTGAGGTTGCCCGATTTCTCGGTCAGGATTTCACCCGTGGAGCCATAGAGCAGCGGAATGCCCTGTACCAC
>JAFQJX010000125.1 GCA_017397205.1 Clostridia bacterium
GCTTTATAATGCTCTTGTCGGTTGCATAGTTGCGCAACTGTGCAACTGTTAATTAACAACGAAAAAATGATAAAAAATGATGAATAAAGCGGTGATAAAACCTGTACGCAACGCGCTGCCAAGCGGTCAAAGAGCGGTCAAGATACGGCAAAGCGACGGCAAACGCGGGCAAGCTACTCCTCACCCCTTGACATTCGCTTACTTTTGTCTTATAATTCTTTTGTCGGTTGCATAGTTGTGCAACTGTGCAACTGTTAATTAACAACGAAAAAATAATAAAAAATGATGAACAGAGCGGTGATAAACCCCGTAGGTAGCGGACCGCTGTATGAAAGGAGCCGACATGAACGGATACCACTATACCTGTGATGGCAAGCATATCCACCCCGACATTTCCCCGCTGGCAAAAACCCTGCCCGAGAATGCCTTCATTTTGGATATGGCAGATTTTTTCAAGACAGTTTCCGACCCCACGAGGTTGAAAATGCTGCTGGCGCTTGACAAGGGCGAGCTTTGCGGCTGTGACCTTGCTGTCCTGCTGGGAGTGACCAAATCTGTTGTCAGCCGTCATCTTTCCCTTCTGAGGAGTGCGCGGCTTGTCAAGCAACGCCGCGAGGGAAAGCACGTTTTCTACTCTCTGGCGGATAAGCACGTAAAGCAAATTGTGGAATGCGCCGAAGCACACCTGAAGGAAGAGGACCTCTGAGGAAACGCCACATTTGCCACCCACCCTGAATTGAATAAATTATATTTAAGAAAGCGAGATAAAAAATGACCTACAAGTACATCGTAACGGGGCTGGACTGCCCCAACTGTGCCAAAAAGCTTTGTGCCCTGGTAGAAAAGATTGAGGGCGTGGAGAGCGCACGACTGAACTTTCTCTCCGAGGAAATGACCGTAGAAAGCACGCTGGATGCCGCGACCCTCGGCAAGGCAGTTGTGCAGGCAGGACGCGATTTCAGCACCAAGGTGACCGTTGTCGCAAAATAAGCACGCGGGGCGCCGAGAGGCGCCCCTGTGTTTTGACGGTCGCAAAGCAGCTTGATGCTGCATTATTTCAGGAGCTTTTATGAAAAGAAAAACCGTAGATGCTACACTTTTGCGGCTCCTCGTTGGCGCGGGGCTGCTCGTTTTCGGGTTTGCTGCGGGGCTTGCACCTCTCCCGTGGCTGTCCCCCGTTATCTTTGCCCTTGGGCTGCTCCTAACGGGGTATGACGTGCTATGGAATGCCCTGCGCGGAATCCTACGGGGGCAACTGCTGGATGAAACGTTTCTCATGTCCGTTGCCGCCATCGGTGCCTTTTGCATCGGAGAATATGCCGAGGGCATGGCGGTGATGCTTTTTTATCAGGTTGGAGAATACTTCCAGGCACGCGCCGTGCGGCGCTCCCGTGCCGCCATTCGCAGTCTGATGGATATTGCGCCCGACTGCGGCTTTGTTCTGCGCGACGGCAAGCCCGTGGAAATCCCAGCCGACCAGATTGCCGTGGGTGACACGCTGCTGCTTCGCCCCGGAGACCGCGTTCCCGTAGACTGCACGGTGAAGGAGGGCTCCGCCACGGTGAACACCGCCGCCCTGACGGGAGAAAGTCTGCCCCTGGATGCCCTGCCCGGGACCCCCCTGCTGGCGGGCTTCGTAATAGGAGACGGCACCCTGTGGGCGACCGCCGATAAGCCCGCCTCTGCCTCCAGCGCCGTACGGATTCTGGAGCTGGTGCAGGAGGCGACCGACCGCAAAAGCAAGCAGGAGAGCTTCATCACCTCCTTTGCAAGAGTCTACA
The DNA here is from genome assembly GCA_017397205.1 of Clostridia bacterium. Taxonomy (GTDB): domain Bacteria; phylum Bacillota; class Clostridia; order Oscillospirales; family CAG-272; genus UBA1740. Next base: position 1,782 of record JAFQJX010000125.1, read on the forward strand.
CCCCCATCGTGGTGGGGCTTGCCGTATGCGTTGCCTTTTTGCCCCCGCTTGTCCTGTGGGACGCCTCCCTCTTGACCGACTGGATACGGCGGGCGCTGATGTTCCTCGTTGTATCCTGCCCCTGTGCGCTGGTGATCTCCGTCCCTCTTGCTTTTTTTGGAGGCATTGGAGCAGGCGCCGCGCGCGGAATCCTGTTCAAGGGGGGCTACTCCTTTGACCGCCTTTCCAAAGCAAAGGTCGCCGTTTTTGACAAAACGGGGACCCTGACGACGGGCTGTCTTGCCGTGACGGAGGTGCTCCCCAGAGAGGGCACCGACAGGGAAACGCTCCTTCGGCTTGCCGCAGGGGCAGAGCAGTTTTCCACTCATCCCGGAGCCCGTGCCATTTGCCGCGAGATGCCCGATGCCCCACAGCCCACGCAGGTCAAGGAGGTGGCGGGAAAAGGCGTCGTTTCACGCCTTGATGGGTGCGAGGTTGCCGTTGGAAACCGCCGCCTTATGCAGGAGTTGGGCGCGGCGGTGCCGCCCGATGCCGACGGAATCTTCGTCAGTCGCGACGGCATTTATCTCGGCGCCATTGTTCTGGGTGACACCCTGCGCCCCGAGGCACCCGCCTCCCTTGCGGAGCTTAAGCGCCTGGGTGTGGAAAAGGCCGTCATGCTGACAGGCGACCGCGCGTCTGCCGCCGAGGAGGTGGCTCGCGCCCTTGGCATTGACGAGATGGAGGCAGAGCTGTTGCCCCGTGACAAATACGACTCACTTGAGCGCATTCTGGCAGAGGGCAAGCCCACTCTTTACGTGGGGGACGGCATCAATGATGCGCCCGTCCTTGCCCGCGCCGACGTTGGCGTTGCAATGGGCGGCATTGGGTCTGACAGCGCCATTGAAGCAGCTGACCTCGTTCTCATGGCTGACAGTCTGAGCCGCTTGCCCACCGCCATTCGCATTGCCCGAAAAACCCTCTCCATCTCCCGCATCAATATCATACTTGCGCTGGGCGTGAAGACCCTCGTGATGGCGCTTTCCGCCCTGGGTCTTTTGAACTTTGCGGGCGGTATGTGGGTTGCCGTCTTTGCCGACGTCGGAGTCGCCCTGCTTGCGGTGCTGAACTCCCTGCGCACGCTGCGCTCTGCGCGGCGTGACTGACCGACGGGCAGATTTTTCAAAGTTTTTGACAGAAATGTAGCGGGGAATTGATTTTTCCCGCTTTTTCTGCTAAAATAATATGTCTGAGTATGTTTTTAACGCTTTCACGGGCATTCCGTGAGAAAGGAGGCAGCTATGCCAAAGCCCATTGTCGCCATCGTGGGACGCCCCAACGTGGGGAAATCCACCCTGTTCAATAAGCTGGTCGGTGAGCGGCGCGCCATCGTAGAGGACACCCCCGGTGTTACCCGCGACCGCCTTTACGGAGAAACGGAATGGTGCGGACGCCGCTTCAGCATCATTGATACGGGAGGCATCGAGCCAAAAACCGACGATATTATCCTTCGTCAGATGCGCTTCCAGGCGCAGGTTGCCATTGACAGCGCCGACGTCATTATCTTCGTCTGCGACGTGCGGGCGGGGCTGGTGGCGGACGACCGTGAAATTGCGGTCATGCTCGGCAAGAGCGGCAAGCCCGTCATCCTTTGTGTCAACAAGGTGGACCGCGTGGGAGATCTGCCCTTTGAATTCTACGAGTTTTACGAGCTTGGAATTCAGGAGGACCCCATTCCCCTCTCCTCCCTTCACGGCACGGGTACGGGCGACCTGTTGGACCGCGTGCTGGCATACCTGCCCCCCGAGGAGGAGGACGAGGAGGACGAGGAGATCATCCGCGTCGCCGTCATCGGCAAGCCGAACGCAGGGAAATCCTCCATCATCAACCGCATGATTGGCGAGGAGCGCCTGATTGTTTCGGGCATTCCCGGCACCACCCGTGATGCCGTAGACACCTACGTGGAAAACAAATGGGGTAAATTCTGCTTCATTGATACCGCAGGCATCCGCCGTTCCTCCAAGGTGGACGACCCCATTGAAAAATATTCCGTGCTCCGCGCCCATATGGCGGTGGAGCGTGCCGACGTCTGCCTGATTATGGTGGATGCCAACGAGGGCGTCACCGAGCAGGACGAGCGCATTGCGGGCATTGCCCACGAGGCGGGCAAGGCAAGCATCATCTGCATCAATAAGTGGGACTCCATTGACAAGGACAACTCCACCGTAAACGAGACGACGAAGCAGGTGCGTACCGCCCTTTCCTATATGACCTACGCACCCATACAGTTCGTATCCGCCCTGACGGGGCAGCGGGTGAACACCCTTTACGAGATGATCTCCGCCGTCTATGACAGCGCGCGTCTGCGCGTGACGACGGGTGTACTCAACGACCTGCTGGCAGACGCGACCGCGCGCAACCAGCCCCCCTCCGACAAGGGCAAGCGCCTCAAGATTTACTACATGACCCAAACCCACGTGGCGCCCCCCACCTTCGTCATTTTCTGCAACAATGCAGAGCTGTTCCATTTCTCCTACCAGAGATACCTGGAAAACTGTCTGCGCGAGACCTTTGGCTTCCGCGGCACGCCCATCAAGCTCGTCATCCGTCAAAAGGGTGACAAGGAGGGATGACGTATGTTTATTGATGTCGTCACCATACACGTGAAGGCAGGCGACGGTGGCAACGGCGCCGTTTCCTTCCACAGAGAAAAATACGTTGCCGCAGGCGGCCCCGACGGAGGGGACGGCGGCAGAGGCGGAAATATCGTATTCCGCGTGGACGAGGGCTCCAACACCCTGCTCGCATTCCGCTACAAGCGGAAGTTCATTGCCGAAAACGGGCAGAACGGCATGGGACGCAAGTTCCACGGAAAATCGGGGGAGGACACGGTCATTCTGGTGCCGCCCGGCACCCTGCTCCGCGACCCCGAGAGCGGAAAAATCATCTTTGATATGTCCCGCGACCGCGAATACGTCGCCTGCAAGGGCGGACGCGGCGGCTGGGGCAACCGCCATTTTGCAACCCCCACCAGACAAATCCCCCGCTTTGCCAAGGCAGGCACCAAGGGGGAGGAGAAGGACATCCGTCTGGAGCTGAAGATGCTCGCGGACGTCGGGCTGATTGGATTCCCCAACGTGGGGAAATCCTCCATTCTCTCCCGTATCAGCGCCGCAAGGCCCAAGATAGCAGACTACCACTTCACCACCCTGTCCCCCAACCTCGGCGTGGTGCCGATGGGAGACGGCGGTAAGGGCTTCGTTGCCGCGGATATTCCCGGGCTGATTGAGGGCGCCGCAGAGGGCGCAGGGCTGGGACACGCCTTTTTGCGCCACGTGGACCGCTGCCGTCTGCTGCTGCACGTCGTGGATATCTCTGCCTCCGAGGGCAGAGACCCCTCCGAGGACATGGACAAGATTGACTCGGAGCTCGTCCGTTACAGCGCCGCCCTCGGCGAGCGCCCCCAGATTGTGGTCGCCAACAAGGTGGACAGCACCCTCAAGGAGGAGCCGTACGTTCTTGCGTTTGAGGAAAAGTGCAAGGCAATGGGGCGCCCTCTCTGCTACGTCAGCGCCGTTACGGGCGAGGGGCTTGAGGAGCTTTTGAAGCTGGTCAGAGAAACGCTGGAGCAGCTGCCTCCCATGACGGAGTTTGAGCCCGAATTTACCCCCGAGGACGAGGCGGTAAGCGGTCTTGGTGAGATTGAAACCAGGATTCGCCGCGAGGGGGACGTCTGGTACGTGGAGGGCACCTGGCTCTCCAATTTCATGGGGCAAATCAACTTTGACGATTACGAGTCCCTGAATTTTTTCCAGCGCGTGCTGGAGAAGCGCGGGGTGTTCGCAGCGCTGCGCGAGGCGGGAATTCAGGACGGCGACACCGTCAACATTTACGATTTTGAATTTGAGTTCGTCCTGTAACGCAAGCGGTCAAGGATCCAGCGGCAGAGAGGCGTGCGCCTCTCTGCATTTTTCTTTTCCGTTTTCAAAAGAAAAAGCGCCAGCCC
>JAFQJX010000126.1 GCA_017397205.1 Clostridia bacterium
ATATATAAATTGTTACAAAATTATTATAAAGCAGACGGGGTTTGATGTCAACAAAAAAAGGCACAATTCGTGACTTTTGTCATTTTGTGTAATATTTCGGCGCTCCCGAGCCATTTTTTATAGAAAAGCATAAGATAAAGCGATTACGTTTTGCAAAAAAGGAGGCAACAGATGGAACTCTCTACCCCAAGAGCAAACGGCGCCCTCGGCTACCTGATTGTAGAGGCAAGCACGGCGGAAAATGCACTTCCCATTCCGGGCGCCCTGGTCACGGTCACCTCACCCCCGGGAACGGGCAGCACCGCCCTGTCGGTGGAAACGGATATTTCGGGCAGAACGGAGCGGCTGGTGCTCGGGACGGTGGACCGCGCCCTTTCGGAGGTGCCGGGAAACGTTCACCCCTATACCACCTACGATATCACGGTTGTTGCGGAGGGCTATTATCCCTTCTACGCGAGGGAGGTCCCCATTTTCAGCGGCGTTACCACCCTGCAGCCCGCCGCCCTGATTGCCCTGTCCTCCTTTGAAAGCGAGCGTGTATTCCCCCGAAACAACACGGACGTGACCAACACCGAGCCGTTCGGCAATTGACGCGGAAGGAGGACGATATGCCACAAACACCCATCATTCCCGAAACGGTAACGGTCCATCTCGGCGCACCTGACGCCCCTGCAAGCAACGTCACGCTTCCCTTTGCGGATTATATCAAAAACGTTGCATCCAGCGAGATTTTCCCAACCTGGCCCGATGCGGCGTTGCGCGCGAACATTTACGCACAGCTAACCTACACGCTCAACCGCATTTACACCGAATACTACCGCTCACGCGGATACGATTTTGATATTACGAATGATATAGGAAGCGACCAATCCTTTGTGTACGGACGGGATATTTTTGAAAATATTTCCGCTATTGTAGACGAGATATTCAACAGCTACGTCCGCAGAGTAGGGTCCGTGGAGCCGCTGTACGCCGCCTACTGTGACGGCGTTGAGGTCACCTGCGCGGGGCTTTCTCAATGGGGCACGGTGGAGCTTGCGGAGCAAGGGTTTACACCGCTTGAAATTCTGAAAAATTACTACGGCGACGATATTGAAATCGTTGAGAACGCCCCCGTGGCGGGCTTTGAGGGCAGCGCCCCTGACGTCCCCCTCGCACTCGGTATTTCGGGGCCTCTTGTGCAGCGCGTTCAGCGCCGCCTCAACCGCATCTCCCTCAACTACCCCGCCATTCCCAAGATTTACCCCGCAGACGGGGTATTTGAAAGTGAAACGGAGGAGGCGGTCAAGAAATTTCAGGAGGTTTTCAACCTCACCCCCGACGGCATTGTCGGCAACGCCACCTGGTACCGCATTCAAGCCATTTACAACAGCGTCAAGCGCCTGAGCGACCTCAACTCCGAGGGGCTTTCCTACGGAGAAATTGCAACGCAGTATCCCACACAGCTGCAGGAGGGGGATACGGGGGTTGGCGTGCAGGTCATTCAGTATTTTCTCGCCTACGTTGCCAACTTCGTTGGCACCGTGAGCACCACCGCGATAGACGGCTCCTTCGGTCCTGCGACCGCCGCCTCGGTACGCTCCTTCCAGCGCACCTACGGGCTCCCCGAAACGGAGGTGATGGACCTGACCTCCTACAATACTCTTTATAACGTTTACCTCGGTCTGGTGGAGGCACAGGACCTTTCCTACCGCGAGGGTGAGGGCGCTCCCTTCCCCGGTACCATTCTGAGGGAGGGCGCGCAGGGGGAGGACGTCACCCTTTTGCAAAGCTACCTAAACTTTATCGGCAGGACCTATACGCAAATCGGAGGGCTTCCGACAACGGGCTATTTCGGTACGCAGACGGCGGCGGCGGTCACCGCCTTTCAGGAGCTGTTTGACCTGCCCGGCGCGCGCGGCACGGTGAACGCCGCAACCTGGAACGCCATTGTTTCCGTCTACGAGGATTTGTATATGGGAAATATGGCAAGCGAGGGGCAATTCCCCGGCTATACGGTAGGAGAGTGATATGTTATACAGAATTGACGCGCCACGCGAGGTAATTTCCGAAATACAGCGATACCTCCTGCAGGTGGCTTACAGCGACACGCGCATTCCAAAGGTAACGGTATCTGGGGACTACACCCCCCTGACGCGGGAGGCGGTGACCGTCTTTCAGGGGACAAAAAATCTCCCCGAAACGGGTCAGGTGGACTATGCCACCTGGCAAGCCCTGTACGCCGCGTATCTGGCGGCACTCTCCGAGGGGGAAAGGTCTGTCTTTCTTGAGGAGGAATGGTTTGATTTGCGCCTTGGAGACACCGGGCACGGCGTTGTAGTCCTGCAAAGTCGGTTAGGTGAGCTTGCGCGCATCTATCCCTCCTTAACAGCCCCTGCCGTGACGGGGCAGTACGGGCTTGCAACGGCAGAAGCGGTGCGTGCCCTGCAGCGCGGATACGGAGAATATGCAGACGGCGTCGTTTCGGTTGCTCTGTGGAACCGCATGGAGCGCGATTACCGCGGCCGCAAGCTCTTTGACAGATACGCGCATATCTTTTCCCCCGTGGGTGCATAGGGCGATTTTTTGGGGGATATAATGGAGTTATTACTTCCGCGGGGGGACCCTTATGGCAGAAAAATTCACACAACGGGCGCAAAACGCCCTCAACTATTCCCTGCTTGCCGCCTGTGAAATGGGGCACACCTATATCGGCACGGAGCATTTGCTCCTGGGGCTTGCAACCGAGCGAAAAAGCGCCGCCGCAAAAATGCTGGAGGAGCGGCACGTATCCGCCCGTCGCTTAAAGGACAGCATTATTCAGTTTGCAGGAACGGGCATTCGCACCACGCTCGTGCCGTCCGATATGACTCCGCGGGTCAAGC
>JAFQJX010000127.1 GCA_017397205.1 Clostridia bacterium
ATTTTGGCAAACGCTCAAAACACAGAAAAAACTCTTGATAGCGCAGGAGCAACCCTTTCCACGAATTATTATTTTGCTACCTTGTATAAGGCTTATATATACCGTCAGATTGCTGTTGCGTATCAGATAGCGAAACAATGTAATGTTAACATTCCCTTGAAGCACGGTGAATTGTGTTGTAATGCAACAAACAATTCTTTTGAGATGCGCCGTATCCTATTTGAAAAATATGATATTCCACATATGAATCAGCTCATAAAAAGCAATTTCGAGATGGAATATTATATCGCTATGGCTGAAACATTTCAACACGATAAACTTGGCGAAGAACGTGAAATCAGACGCAGGTGTCGTATGCTTAAAGCTTATATTGACAAGGTGGAGCAACAAAATCTTCTGAACAAAAATATCATTCAAAAAATAAGACAAGCAATTAAGGAGAGCGAATCATGAATATAGCTATCAGCGGATCCACTTGCGTCGGAAAAACGACGCTTATCAGATTGCTTTTGAAAGATAAAATGTTTCAAGACAAAGGAGTGTTAATTTCTGAAAGTGCAGAGCAAAATCCACATTTAGGTAACCCCAAAGAAACTTTTCAAAGTCAAATGTTTTTTTACACCACTTATCTTGACGATATATTGCATTTGTCGAATAACAAGGATTTCGAATATGTTTTTTATGACAGAACTATTGACGAGCATTTACTTATATCAAAATTTCGCTATGAGATCGGAGAGATGACAGCATCAGAATATTTTATTTGCAAGAAATTTGCTGGATGCATAAAAGAACTTCAACCCCAAATCCACAAAACCATATTTCTATACTGTTCTGCTGAAACAGCATATTTTCGTCAACGGAAAAGGGGCGACAAATCACCATACAATATAATGTTTTACAATGAGTTAAACCGTGTTTATCAAGAATGGGCAAAGGCACAGCAAAACATTCTTTTTGTGGATACCGATAATTCGATAGATGTAAATGCAATTGTTGACTTTATATCTAACTGACCACACTTGTTTGATGTTAGAATTTTTGCTTTGAAACCTTTGCCCCCGATATTGAATGTTTCGTTTGCCTGACGCGGTTAGCCAAAGCGACTTAATATCGCACGCGGCGGCGCGGCGGAATTCAAAAACACCAAACACAAAAAACATAAGAAAAGAGAACACTCATGGCTACTTTGATAGGACTTCTTGCGGAGGTCACTGACGAGAGGGACAGCGCCCTGCTGTACCCCTATGCCAAATCAATTGAGAGGGCGGGCGGCGTGCCGCTACTGTTGCCCTACGTGGAGGACGCGGAGGCGGTTTCTGCCTTCGTCCGCCTCTGTGACGGATTTTTCTTCACGGGTGGGGCGGATATCAGCCCCTCTCGCTACGGTGAGGACACGAAACCCACCTGCGGCACCGTACAGCTTTTCCGCGACGACCTGGAGTTCCGCGTGCTGGACGAGGTGCTTCGCACCTCCAAGCCCATTCTCGCCGTTTGCCGCGGCGCACAGGTGGTCAATGCGGCATTGGGCGGAACGCTGTATCAGGACCTGCCGACCGAGTGCCCGAGCGAGCTTTTACATAGACAGGTGGAGGAGCGCTTTACGCCCTCTCACGAGGTTGTGATACGGGAGGGAACGCCCCTCTATGACCTGGTCGGTGCTGCCAGAATGCAGGCAAACAGCTTTCATCACCAGGCGGTCAAGGTGCTTGGCGAGGGGCTTTGCGTGATGGCAGAGGCAGACGACGGCGTGATTGAGGCGTTTTACCTGGAGGGAGAGCGTTATCTACGTGCCTATCAGTGGCACCCCGAGCGCCTGGCGCACACGAACGGGGACAACCACAGGATTTTTGAGGACTTCGTCAGCGCCTGCCGCGCGGACAAGTAAATCAACGTGCAAAGGAACATGGCATATGAGTGACCGTTTCATCGGTACCTATGACGTTGCCGTTTGCGGCGGCGGCTTTGCGGGAATTTCCGCGGCGCTGGCGGCGGCAAGGCAGGGCAAACGGGTTGTTCTGCTTGAAAAGCAATATCTGCTCGGCGGGCTTGGCACCGCGGGGCTGATTACCATTTTTCTTCCTCTCTGCGACGGCTATGGCAGACAGGTGTCCTTTGGACTTGCCGAGGAGCTCCTCAGACTGTCTGTCAAGTACGGTGCAGAGGACAAATATCCCGAAAACTGGTTGGACGGGGTGGGCACCCGCACGGAAAAGGACAAGCGCTATGAGGTGCAGTACAACGCCCAGCTGTTCGCCCTGCTTGCGGAGCAGCTGCTCCTTGACAGCGGCGTGGAGATTTTGTACGGCAGCTACGTGGTGGATGCCGAGGTAGAGGCAGGGAAGATCACGCGCCTGTATGTGGAAAACAAATCGGGCAGGGGCGAGGTTTTTGCAAATTCCGTTGTCGATGCAACGGGCGACTGCGATATTGCCCACTTTGCAGGCGCCCCCACCGACACCTTCCGTCAGGGCAACCTTCTTGCCGCGTGGTATTACTACACGGATGGGGACGGCTACAAGCTGCAAATGCAGGGTGCCTCCGACACCCCCGAGAGGGAGAAGACGGGCAGGGAGCAAACGCCCCTCGTGGCGCGCCGCTTTGGCGGGCTGGACGGACGGGAGCTATCTGAGATGACCTGCCTGTCCCACCAAAAAATCCTGGAGGGGTGGCTCAAAAAGCGCAAAAGCTCCCCCGAGGCGGTCATTTCCACGGTTGCGACGATTCCCCAGATCCGCATGACGCGCAAAATCGTCGGCGAATACGAGCTTTCCTACACCGAGGAGCATACCCCCTTTGAGGACTCCGTCGGCATGGTGTCCAACTGGAAAAGGAGAGGCCCCGTTTACGAGGTGCCCTTCAGGACCCTGTACAGCAAGCAGGTGAAGAACCTGATTTGCGCGGGGCGCTGCACGTCGGTTGACGAAACGCTGTGGGACGTCATGCGCGTCATTCCCTGCTGTGCGGTCACAGGACAGGCGGCGGGCACCGCCGCCGCTATGACGGACGATTTTTCCACCCTGGACGTCGCGCGTTTGCAGGAGGTGCTGCGCCAAAGTGGCGTCGTCCTGCACGAGAGGGACCTCCCCCGCGAGGGCGCGACATCCAAAGCCAACGCCTGACGGCAAACACCTTTTACATACAGAGGTTTCATATGAACACGAATACCAAAGCCAAGGATATTTTGCTTGACGTGCTGACTGCCATTCTGGCAGGTCTTGTCGTCGGCACCGCCTATTACTTTTTCCAGAACAGCAACGGCTTCGCCCCCGGTGGGGTAGGAGGCCTTGCCACCATTACCTATCATCTGCTTGACAGTGCCGTCAATTGGGGCATTCTCATGGTGGCGTTCAACCTGCCGATTTTCGTGCTGGTGGGGGCGCTGGTCAACCGCCGTCTTGGCTTTGTGCTGATTTTATATATGGCGGTACAGTCCTTCGTGCCGCAGGTGTATGAGTGGATTGGCGTTCCGCCCTATTCGCTTGCCACCGCCGCCGAGGGGGATTTCAATATCCTCTTTGCCTGCATTGCGGCAGGCGTTGTTTCGGGCTTCGGCTTTTCCCTGATGCTACGGCGCTTTGGCGCCAGCGGCGGCACCTACGGGATTGCCGCACTCATCAAGCGGGCAAATCCGCAAATCAATATCGCCTACGTTTCCTTTATTATGGACGCCTCGGTGGTGTTCATCGCCTTCTTCGTTTACGGCATGCGGGTCACCCCCGTCATTTGTACCCTGCTCAACCTCTTTAGTGCGGACGTGATTGTGGACAAGGGGCTCAGCGGTATCAAAAACGGCTACCGCTTTGAAATCGTGACGACCGACCCCGAGGGGTTGTCTCAGGAGCTGATGACCAAGCTGAGGCACGGTGTCACCGAAATGACCGTCCACGGAATGTACTCCCACGAGGAGCGGCATTTGCTTGTCTGCATCATTAACAAGCGCCAGATCGGCGTGATGATGAAAATACTCAAAAACCACCCCGAAACCTTCGCCAGTTTCACGCGCACCCGTGAGGTGTTCGGAAATTTCAAGCGCCGCGGATAAGGCGCGCAAAGGGCGGGCGCTCCGCCGCGAGGAGTCGCACCCCCTTGCGTTTTGCACGGAAATCGTGTATGATATGATAGAACGAACAAAGGAAATACTACCTTGAAAACAACCATTTCAACGGAAATCGGCTCCATCGCAAATTACGTCGGGGAGGAGGCGGCGGTACGCCTCGTGGCAGAGGCGGGCTTTGACTCTTTTGACCTGACGCTGAAGAATATTGCGCTCTACGATTACGGTAGCCGTACCGTCAAAAAAACGGGGAGCCCCCTTGAGAGTACAGACGCGGTGGAGTACTGCCGCCGCCTGGGGGAGCTTGCGCGCGAGCTTGGCATCACCTGCAATCAATCCCACGCGCCATACCCCGTGTCCGAGCCCGTCATACGGGACAGTCTTCGCCTCGCGCTGGAATGCACGGCGGCGGCAGGGGGAGAGATCTGCGTCATTCACCCGAACAACCGCAAGAGCGCCGAGGAAAACGCAGAGATGTACCTTGAGCTGCTCCCCTACGCCAAGGCGTGCGGCGTGAAAATTGCAACGGAAAATATGTGGGAGTGGGACGGGAAAAATCACCGTGCCGACTTCGCCGCCTGCGGAACCCCGGAGGATTTCGTCGCGCACATCAAGGCGGTAAACGACCCCTATCTCGTCGCCTGCGTGGACGTCGGGCACGCCTCCATGGTAGGACACCTCGGCTTTACCCCGGCAGATATGATCGTGGCGCTGGGCGACAGCGTGCAGACGCTGCATCTGCACGATAATGACCTCCACGATGACCTGCACAGGATTCCGTACTCCCTCCAGATGGATTACGCCCCCATTCTTGCGGCTCTTGACCAAATTGGTTACAGCGGCGTCTTTACGCTGGAGGTATACAAGCATCTGGACCTTTTCGGGGGGCAGGACATTGCCCTGCACGTCCGCGAGATGGCGGACTCTGCAAAGGCGCTGGCACAGGCGTACGATACGTTAAGGAGAAGCAACAATGATTAAAAATCTGCTGTGGGTGTTTTTCATCTCCATGCTTCCCATTGTGGAGCTGAGAGGCGGACTTCCTGCGGGATATTTTCTCGGGCTGCCGTGGCAGGCGAATTTCCTGGTATCCGTTGTGGGCAACCTGCTTCCCGCGCCCTTTATTTTGTGGTTTATTCCCTACGTGCTGAACTTTATGGAAAAGCACCGCATCTTCCCGCGCATCGTGGGCTGGGTGCAGAAAAAGGCACGGCGAGGTGCCGCAAAGCTGGAGGCATCTCAGGCGGGGGACCTGGAGGAAAAGAGAAAATTCCCCTGGGCTACCTGTCTTGCGCTGTTCGCCTTTGTGGCGGTGCCCCTGCCCGGCACGGGCGCCTGGACGGGCGCTCTCATTGCCGCCACCTTTGGCATGAAAAAGCGCTACGCCCTCCCCACGATTGTGCTTGGGGTGCTGACGGCGGGCGCCCTCATTTGCGTGATTTTCTACGGCGGTGTCACCGCCCTGCAGGGGCTGTTCTGACCCCGAAGTGAGCCCTGTTCCATTTTGTAAAACAACCGACGGCGCGTCGCAAAAAGAAAGGATACATCATGAGCAAGCTATTCGTAGTTGACCACCCCCTGATTCAGCATAAGCTGACCATTATGAGAAACAAAAACACCTCCTCCAAGGACTTCCGTGAGCTTCTTGGGGAAATTGCCATGCTGATGGGCTATGAGATTAC
>JAFQJX010000128.1 GCA_017397205.1 Clostridia bacterium
ATGTTTCCGCTTGGAAACCTTGCCGCGCCGGAAACGCGCCTTCCGTTTTTTGGTCTTGCGCCTGTTCTTGCTTCAGATGCAGAAAAGTCCTCCTCTCCACACAAGGGGCCTTTTCGAAAGAGGCGGGGGCGCGGGGCGCGGATTCTTTTGATTGTCCCGGGAGGACCATTGACTTTTGCCACGGCGAGTGCTACAATAGGTGTACCTTTGCCGGTGTGGCGAAATCGATAGACGCAGCGGACTTAAAATCCGCCGGGACCAAACTCCCGTACCGGTTCAAATCCGGTCATCGGCACCAAAAAGCAACGGAGATACTCTCGTGGTATTTTCGTTGCTTTTTCGTTTTGGTTTCGACGGACTCGGACGAGAATTTCCTCCATGGAAATTCTCTATGGTTTTGCACTGTGAAACAGCACAGCAAACACTCCGCTTTGTGCAAAACCGGGGCGGCTGTCCGGTCATCGGCACCAAAAACAAAAATCCCCCTTTCATGGGGGTTTTTGTTTTTCTTGTCAGTTTCGACGGACTCGGACGAGAATTTCCTCCATGGAAATTCTCTATGGTTTTGCACCGTGAAACAACCCGGCAAACACTCCGCTTTGTGCAAAACCGGGGCAACCTGCGGCAGTCTATAAAATGAGAATACACAATTGCTGCCGCCTATAAAAAGGGCTTATGGGCGGGGCATCGCCCATATTGCGCCGCAACCGCCCTTTTCCCGTTACACAGAAAAATCGCAACAAAGCTGGACGCGCATGGCATCACGCATTTGCGTGTATTTCTTCGGTCTTGATTCCATGCCGTCGTGCGACGGATTCCATGCCGCAACAGGTTGCGGATTCCATACCACCTGCGGTGGATTCCATCCACGGCGCCGCCGTGATCAATTGAAAGTGAAGCACGCGAAGGTGGGGGATGGGTGGCGCCGCCTTGTGGCAAAAGGGCGGTTTGTGGAATAAATTGTGTAAAAAAGGCGGCGTGGGCTTGATTTTTTCTTCCGTATCTGCTATATTTATTTCATTATTCAAGAAAGGTCGGGCAATTGCCCATTTACCATGGAAAGAGTTTATAATTTCTCCGCAGGGCCCTCCACCCTTCCCCTGGAGGTGTTACAAAAGGCACAGGCGGACCTCGTCTGCTACGGGAACAGCGGCATGTCCATTATGGAAATGTCTCACCGCTCCGCAGATTTTGAGGCAGTGCGCGCAGGGGCTGAGGACGCCATCCGTCGCCTCCTGAACGTTCCCGATAATTACAAGGTGCTGTTTATGCATGGCGGCGCAACCGCGCAGTTTGCAGCCATTCCTCTCAACCTGATGAACGGAAGCGGCAAGGCAGACTACGTGCTGTCCGGTGTCTTCTCCAAGAAGGCAAGCGTGGAGGCGAAGAAGTACGGCGACGTTGCAATCGCGGCGTCCTCCGCCGGTGCAAACTTTGCATTCGTGCCTGCGACCACCCGTGAGTCCTTCCGCCCCGATGCAGACTATGTACATATCTGCTTCAACAATACCATTTTCGGTACCCGCTTCCCCTACATTCCCGACACGGGAGATATCCCTCTCGTTGCCGATATGTCCTCCTGCATCGCCTCCGAGCCGATTGACGTTTCCAAGTTCGGTGTCATTTACGCAGGCGCGCAGAAGAACTTCGGTATTGCAGGCGTGGGAATCGTCATCATCCGCGAGGACCTGATCGGCAACGCACGCGAAGCCACCCCCGCTATCCTCAACTACCAGCTGATGGCTGAAAACGACTCCATGTACAACACGCCCCCCTGCTGGGCAATGTACATGACCAAGCTGGTCTGCGACTGGCTGATTGAAAAGGGCGGTCTGGAGGCAGCCAAGCAGCGCAACGAGGAAAAGGCGGCGCTCCTGTACGACTATCTCGACCACCAGGACTTCTACATTGCGCCCGTAGACCAGGCGTCCCGTTCCATCATGAACGTGGTATTCCGCACCGAGGACCCCGAGCTGGATAAGCTGTTCGTCAGCGAGGCAGCCAAGGCAGGGCTCAAGAGTCTGAAGGGTCACAAGGCAGTGGGCGGTATCCGCGCCTCCATCTACAACGCCATGCCCAGGGAGGGCGTGGAAAAGCTGGTGGCATTCATGAAGCAGTTTGCCGCCGACCACCAGAGCAAATAAACGCAACCTCAGAGGGGCGCCGACGGCGCCCCTCTTTTCATTTGGATTTTTACCCGATTTCTCTTTTCTTTTTGGAGAATCTATGGTAAAATAAGATTGTTAGCGCCACGGCGCATATGCTTCAAAGGAGAACCCAATGGATATCATCAAGACCCTTGCCGCCGAGCTGAAAATCACGCCCGAGCAGGCAGAGAAGACCGTTGCCCTCATTGACGAGGGGAACACCATCCCCTTTATCGCCCGTTACCGCAAGGAGGTGACGGGGAGCTTGGACGACACCACCCTGCGTACGCTGGAGGACCGCCTGAATTACCTGCGCAACATGGAAAAGCGCAGGGAGGAGATTTCCGCCCTCATTGAGGGGCAGGAAAAGCTGACCCCCGAGATTACCCAGGCGCTGAACAACGCAAAGACCCTCGTGGAGCTGGAGGACATCTACCGTCCCTTCCGCCCCAAGCGCACCACCCGTGCCTCCATTGCCCGCGCAAAGGGGCTGACCCCGCTTGCCGAGCTGATTTTGGCACAGCAGGACGTCTACGACCCCACCCTGGAGGTGGCGGCAGAGGCGTATATTGACGCGGAAAAGGGCGTCGCCACAGCCGACGAGGCGCTGGCAGGGGCTTCGGATATCATTGCCGAGGATATTGCAAACGACCCCGACCACCGCAAGGCGCTCCGCGCCTTTATCATGCGGGAGGGCGAGCTCGCCTCCGTGGGCACCAAGCAGGAGGAATCCGTCTATTCCGATTATTACGAATTCAGCGAGCCCATCTCCAAGCTGAAGGGGCACAGAATTCTTGCCCTCAACCGCGGCGAAGCCGAGGAGTATCTCAAGGTATCCGTCAAGGTGCCCGAGGAGGCAGCCCTGTCGCTGCTCGGCGCGCGCGTGATTAAGAACGCCGCCTCCCCCGCCGCCGCCCGTCTGGTAGCCATCGTGGCGGATGCCTACGAGCGCCTGCTGTTCCCCTCTCTGGAGCGTGAAATCCGCTCCGAGCTGTTTGACTCCGCCTGCGAGGGCGCCCTTGGCGTATTCAGCGAGAATCTGCGCAACCTGCTCATGGCTGCCCCCCTCAAGGGCAAAACGGTGCTTGGCTATGACCCCGGCTTCCGCACGGGCTGCAAGCTTGCCGTGGTGGACAAGACGGGCAAGGTGCTGAAAACCGCCGTCATCTACCCCACCCTGCCCCGTCAGGATATTGAGAGAAGCCGCCGCGTGGTGCTGGACCTGATTTCACGGTACAGCGTTGACGTCATTGCCATCGGCAACGGCACCGCCTCGCGCGAAAGCGAGGCGTTCATCGCAGAGACCCTGCGCGAGGTAACCGACCGCGACGTGCGCTACACCATCGTCAGCGAGGCGGGCGCCTCCGTCTATTCCGCCTCCAAGCTGGGCGCGGAGGAGTTCCCCGACTTTGACGTCACGGAGCGCAGCGCCGTGTCCATTGCAAGGCGTCTGCAGGACCCCCTTGCAGAGCTGGTCAAGATTGACCCCAAGGCAATCGGCGTCGGGCAGTATCAGCACGATATGAAGCAGGCGCGCCTGAGCGAAGCGCTGGGCGGCGTCGTGGA
>JAFQJX010000129.1 GCA_017397205.1 Clostridia bacterium
CACGCGCCACGCGCCGCAAGCGAGGAGTGCCTGTCAAGCAGCGCCCGTCCACGCGCAGGGTCGCGCGAAACGACGGCGGTGAGGGTGTAGCGCCCCGTCAGACGGGCACCCCCAAGAAGCAAATCGGTAATGTGGGACGTGCCGATAACGGCAAGCCGTATCATATGCGGGTGCAAACGGGCTGACCGCTTTCGGCGGACGCGAGCGCCGCCTCCATGACCTGCATGACGCGGCGCACCTCAGAGAGCCCTACAATCGGCTCCTCCTTGCCGGCAATCGCGCGGCAGAAGTTGCGGTAAAAATCATGCACGTCGCTTGCAGGCCTGGGCGCCTCGTAGGTATCCAGCGTCAGATGATCGCGGGGTGCCATCGTCTTGGTAATGCCTGCGGCGTTCTGCACGGGGGTGACGTCCTTCTCGCACCATGCGGTCAGGCGCGCCACCTTCGCGTTCTTGCGCCAGTCCTCAATCAGGGCGGAGCCGTTTTTACAGCGCAGATAGAAGCGCGGCATGGCGAGGAAGTTGTAGGTAGCGACCTCGACGTGGGCACTTTTTCCACCCTCAAAATAAATCTCTAATTTAAAGCCGTCGTCCACCTCACTGTTGGTAATGTGAGAGGTGGTGCACCAGATTTTTTCAATGGGTGCCCCCACAATCTGGAGCACCTGGTCAATCAGGTGAACGCCCCAGTCCAGCATCATGCCGCCACCCTGCTCCTTGGTACAGCGCCAGTCGCTGGGTATACCGCGCGAGCCGTGAATGCGGCTTTCAATATCAATCAGGTCGCCGATTTCTCCGCTTTCCACGATTGCCTTCATCGCAAGGAAGTCCACGTCCCAGCGGCGGTTCTGGTGAACCGTGAGGAGGCGACCCGCCTCGCGCGCCGCCTCTGCCATACGGTCAAAGGAGGCAACCGACATTTCTACGGGCTTTTCGCAAATCACGTGCTTGCCTGCGCGGAGCGCACGTATGACAAGCTCCTCGTGGCTGTCGTTGGGCGTGGCAATCACCACCGCGTCCACGGTGGGGTCGGCAAGCAGGGCATCGTTGCTTTCGTAGACGAAAATACCGCTCTCGCGCGCGGCGTCGCACCGCACCTCGCGGATATCATAGGTGCCTGCGAGCGTGGCAACGTCACTGCCAAGCAGCTGCTTGCAATGCCAGGCGCCTTGGCCGCCGTATCCTATGACTGCAATTCGGTTCATTTTTTAGTCCTCCAGGGGGCGCTTTACGTGGGGGCAGACCAGTGCCTCCATGCGGTTGACGGGCTTTGCCCAATAGATGGCGTTTCTGATGACGCGGATGACCTCGGGAATGTGATAGGTCGGGAAGGTTTCGTGGCCGGGCTGGAAGTCGAAGATGCGCCCGTTTCCGCGGGTGTAGCAGCAGCCGGCGCGGAAGACCTCGCCGCCCTCAAAGCTGCCGATAAAGACCAGCTCGTCGGGCTCGGGAATGCTGAAGGGCTCTCCGTAGGTTTCCTCGTGGGGCAGAAGAATGAAGCGGTCAATGCCCTGGGCAATCGGGTGGGCAGGATTGACGACCCATACCAGCTCGCGGTCCCCGTCCTCACGCCAGGTCAGGTTACAGGGGGTGCCCATCAGGCGCTTGAACGGCTTGGAATGGTGTCCCGAATGCAGGAAAATCGCACCCATGCCCATCAGCACGTGGCTCTGCACGCGGGCAGCCACCTCGTCGGGCACCTGCCCGTGCGCCATGTGGCCCCACCAGATGAGGACGTCCGTTTCCTTCAGCACCTCGTCCGTCAGACCGCATTCCGGGTCGTCCAGCGTAACGGTGCGGACCTGCAGCTCCTCGTCCTGAAGATGCTCCTTGAGTGCCATGTGAATTCCGTTCGGATAAATCTCCTGCACTGCCTTCACGCGCTTCTCGTGCAAAAATTCGTTGAAAACGGTAATACGAATCATAGTAACCTCCTCTGTGGAGCGACCTCCACAAATTCATTTTACGCTTCCATTGTAGCCCATTCTTTTCCGCAAGGCAAGACAATGCAGGACGGATTTCTGGACAAATATTGCGGTGGACTGGCAACATATACAAATCCTCGGAGCCAAGTAATGCAAAAATCACAAAAAGGGGGTGAGGAAAGAGCACCCCACAAGGGGTGAGGGCAGGCGGAACGCAGGGAGGGCGACGGGCATATAGTATAAAGAAAAGTGAAAGGAGCGTTTTATGTTAGTCACGAAGCCGTATCTCAGGGAACGCGCGGTGGAGTACGCCCGCAAATGGGCGCTCAGCCGTAATCCCCTTTTTACAGACTACACGGGCAGGGGCGGAAACTGTACCAATTTCGTGTCCCAGGCCGTGTATGCGGGCAGCTGTACCATGAACTACACACCCGTATACGGGTGGTACTACCTGACGGAGGCGATGCGGACCGCCTCCTGGACGGGGGTGGAGTTTCTCTTTAATTTCCTCACGGGGAACGAGGGCGCGGGCCCCTACGGACGGCAGGTGGGGCTTGAGGAGGCAGAGATCGGGGACGTCATACAGCTGTACCGCACGCAGGAGGGGTGGTATCATACCATGCTCCTGATTGGCTTTGACACGGACGGAGCGCCGCTGGTTGCGGCACAGTCGGACGATGCGCTGGACCGCCGCCTGGACACCTACACCTACGACGTGGACAGATTTATCCACGTGGAGGGCGTGCGTCTGCAGATTCCCGATACCGAGGATTGCTTTGCGGCACTTCTTGCGGGGACGGCGACGGTCCCCGGGGAGGGAGCACCGCAGGATGCGCCGCCCGATGAGGCGCCGCAGGAAAACGGCACCGCGGAGGAGGGAACAGGCGCGTAACGCGCGCCTTCCACTCGCGCCGCACGCATACGCCTCACGCCTCACACGCTCGCGGCGCACGCGCAGGTATGCGCACCCGTGCGCGCCGCGCGCACGCATACACAAGCTCTCGCGCGCAAGTCCGCGCACACGAAGGCAAGTCCGCGACGCTTGTCAAACGGTGACGAATACGGGTGCACTCCGAGGGCGCAAAAGGGCAGGGCGGGGCGTGTCGCTTTTTGTCGGAGGGCACCCTTGCGGGCCAAGAAAAATACCTCCTAAGACGGCTTCCCAAAGGCGTCTTTTTTTGTCGGAAAGAGCACGAAAACGGGGGATGTGTCAAAAAAGACCAAAAAAGAGAGAAAAGGGGCAAAAGGAGGAGAAAACGCAGGAAACGGAGGAGTAAAGGGGGAGAAGTCCCCATTTTGTGTCGATTGCCGTCGCAGGGACAGGAAAAAGAGCGAAAAGCGAGAAAAATACGGCTTCACCTTGATTTTTGTCGCCTTTTGGGGACGCCATTCGTTTCCTTTTTTCTCCGCATAAAAACGGGAAACGGCGCATATTCCCATTTCCCGACAAAAAGGTTACAAAAGCAACCCCTAAAAGCGACAGCCGGCAACGAAAAAGCACCCGTGACGGTTGGTCACGGGTGCTTGAAATGCAAACAAAAAGGGAATCAATATTACAAAATCTGCTCGTAGAGGGAGAGCAGCTCCTCCTCAATTTCGTCGCGGCGCGCTTGGATTTCTGCCGCGCGGACGTAGTCCGAGGCGGCGGAGCCGAACAGCTCCTCCTCAAGTCGGGCAAGCTCTGCCTCAAGAAGTGCGGCGCGTGCCGCCGCGCGCTCCTTGCGCTTCTCGGCGTTGCGGACGTCTGCCGCGGCGCGCTTTCTCGCCTCGTATTCCGCCTTTCCCTCGCTCGGAGGCGTGGGGGCGGCGGTCACGGCGCCTTGCAGCTCGCGGCGCCTTTCGCGCAGGGTGAGATACGCCTCGTAGGCGTCGTCGTAGTCCTCCAGAGCGTAGTCGTAGTAGCCGCCCTCTGCCGCGCCGTCCAGCTCAATAATGCGGGAGGCAAGACGGGAGATAAAGTAGCGGTCGTGGGAAACGGCAAGCACCGTTCCGCCAAAGGCACCCAGCGCCGTTTCCAGCGCCTCACGGGAGCCGATATCCAGGTGGTTGGTCGGCTCGTCAAGAATCAGCAGATTGACCTTTTTGAGCACCAGCTTGGCAAGGGAGAGCCGCGCACGCTCGCCGCCTGATAGGGTGCCGACGCGCTTGTCCACGTCATCTCCCATAAACAAGAACAGGGCGAGGGTGGAATAGATTTCCGTGTTGGTCGCCGCAGGGTGCGCGGCGCGAAGCTCCTCTATGACCGTGTTTGTGTCACACAGTCCTCGGTTTTCCTGGTCATAGTAGCCGATTTTGATGTTGTACCCAAGCTCCAGCACGCCCTCCGTCGGGGTGAGCTCCCCCACAATGAGCTTCAGCAGGGTGGATTTTCCGCAGCCGTTGGCGCCGAGAAACAACACGCACTCCCCCCGCCGCACGAGCAGGTTGATGCGCGACAGGACGGGGGCGCTTCCGTAGGAGAAGGAGAGCCCGCGCGCCTCCAGCACGTTGCCTGCGCTTTCGGCTTCTTCGCCAAAGCGGAGCCGTATTGTACGGGGCGGCGCTGCCGCGCGCTCCACCTTGTCCATACGGGCAAGCTGCTTTTCCTTGGAGCGGATGGTCACGAAGTTGTGCTCCTGTCCGCACCGCCTTTGAAACTCTATGTTCGCGCGGATTCTGGCAATTTCCTTTTGCTGCTCCTTGTAGCGCTTGTCAAGCGAGGCGGCATCCGCCTCCTCCATTTGCCGTGCGCGGGAGTAGGGGGCGGGGTACAGGCGCGTTCCCGTACGGGCAACGTGCAGGGTTTTGTTCGTTACCCTATCAAGAAAATAGCGGTCGTGAGAAATGATGCAGAGGGTGTGACGGTAGGAGGCAAGATAGTCCTCCAGCCACGTGAGCGCATCAATATCCAGGTGGTTGGTCGGCTCGTCAAGGAGCAGAATATCCGGCTCACGCGCGAGAAGCCGCGCAAGGGAAAGCCGCGTCTGCTGTCCGCCCGACAGTTGCCGCAGGGGCAGGTGCGCCGTTTCCTCGCCAAAGCCCATTCGGGCAAGCAGGGAGGCGCACCGCCCCCTGTATTCCAGCCCGCCCTCGCGGCTGTATTGCTCGTGCAGGGAGGCAAGGGTGTGGGACAGGCGGGAAACCTCCTCTGCCGCCGCCGCGGCAAGCGCCCTCTCCACGCGGTCAATCTCCATTTCCAGGGAAATAAGGTGAGGAAACGCCGCCGTGAGATAGTCGAGGGGCGTCATCTCCCCATAGGCAGAAAGGTCGGTGTGCTGGCTCAGCATACCGACCGTTTTATTTGCCGCGATAAACACGCTCCCCTCGGTGGGGGTGTATTCTCCCGTCAGGCAACGGAAGAGAGAGGTTTTTCCCGCTCCGTTGACCCCGATGATGCCAAGGCGGTCCCCCTCGTTTACCGAGAAGGTCACGCCTGACAGGACCTGCTCTCCCCCGAAGGAAAGACCCAGGTCGGACACGCCAAATGCAATCATGGTTTATTCCTTATAGTAAAGCTTACAGTGACAGTAGCCGTGAAAATCGGGGTCCGCCATCTGCTCGCGGAACTCGCGGCAGATGCAACGGTTGTCCTCCGTCCTTTCCAGGCGGCAGGGGCAGTAGCCCCCCTTTGCCTTCAGCCCCTCGCGGATTTTCTCAACGATGGCGACGTCGGGGTTGAGACGGATGCCCTTCACAACAGCTCCTCCGTTGCGCGGCGAAGCTCCTCGTAGTCGCAGTAGCCAACGAGCGTCTTCACAATTTCACCGCCGCGGAAATAGAAGAGGGCGGGAATGGAGGAAATGCCGTAGCGCACGGCAATCTCCATGGCACTGTCCACGTCCAGGCGGCAGACCTTGACCTCGGGCAGCTCCTCTGCCAGGCGCGTGACGTGAGGCGCCAGCATAGAGCAGGGACCGCACCAGGTGGCAAAAAAGTCCACCAGCACCAGCCCCTCGGCGGCGAGTACCTCGCTGTCAAAATTGTCTTGGGTCAGCGTATATTCCATAACGGCCTCCTAAAATGGTTTTTGTTATTTCTATTATATAGTTTCCACGTAATAAAGTCAAGAAACGCCTCTTGCTTTCCTGCATGCAGTATGGTACAATGAATCCGGAAAAATTCGCTTTACAATCTTTGGGGGAAAAATGAAAAAGACAAAAATCGTATGCACCCTGGGTCCTGCGAGCATCAAGGAAAAGGAAATTGAGGCCATGCTGCGCGCGGGCATGAACGTTGCCCGTCTTAACTTCTCGCACGGCACCCACGAGGAGCACGAAAAAACCATTGCCCTGTTCCG
>JAFQJX010000130.1 GCA_017397205.1 Clostridia bacterium
CGGCGACCCGAACGACACTCAGACGGCGCTTTGATGAGGTGTGAAATGAAAACGGCACTTGTAACGGGCTCTTCCCGCGGCATCGGTCGCGCCATTGCCCTGCGCCTGGCAAAGGACGGCTTCCGCGTCATCGTTCACGGCTCCTCCCCGAGCCCCAAGCTTGAGGAAACCAAAGCACTCGTTTTGGCGCAAGGCGGCGTGGCAGAAATTGCAACCGCCAACCTTTGCGACCTCGCCGAAACCGCCGCCCTTGCCAAAGCGATGGGCGACGTCGACGTGCTGGTGCTGAATGCATCCGTGCAATACCGCACCCCCTGGCAGGAGATCACCCCCGAGGAGTGCGAGAGCCAGCTGAATTGCAACCTCGTGTCCTCTTTGTTGCTTATTCAGGGGGCTATCCCCCACATGAAGGAGGCGGGTTGGGGCAGAGTGATTACCATTGGCTCCGTGCAGGAGGCAAAGCCGCATCCCGATATGCTCGTTTATTCCGCATCCAAGGCGGCGCAGACTAACATGATGCAGTCGCTTTCCTTGCAGCTTGCAAAGGACGGCATTACCGTCAACAACGTAGCGCCCGGCGTTATTTATACCGACCGTAACGTGGTGGCGCTCTCCGACCCCGCCTATGCCAAGAAGGTGACCGATAGCATTCCCGTCGGCTTCTATGGGGAGCCCGAGGACTGTGCGGGCATCGTCTCCCTGCTTTCCTCCGACGAGGGCAGATATATCACGGGCCAGAGCATCTACGTAGACGGAGGCAAGAGCGTACAATGACCATTCGCTTCTTGGGTCAGAGCGGCTATCTTTTGAAAACCGAACGTACCGAGCTGTTAATTGACCCCTACCTTTCCGATAGTGTCAACCGTGTCGCGGGCAGACCCCGCGCGTTGCCTATCCCTCTTTTGCCCGAGAAAATTATCTCGGATGCCATCGTCTGCACGCACAACCACCTTGATCACCTGGACCCCGACACGCTCTCTCGCGTCAGGGATAGCCAACGTATCATCACAACGAGCGAGGGCAAGGCGGCGCTTTCCGCCCTCGGCAAGCATAACGTTGCCGTGCTTTCCACGGGCGAGAGCATCACGGTGGGTGATTTTACTCTGACGGCGGTGTATGCTGACCATACGGTGGAGGCATTTGGACTGATTGTGGAGGTAGAGGGCGCAACCCTCTATTTCAGCGGCGACACGCTGTATAGCGAGCGTCTGTTTGACGTTGCCGCCTACCGCCCCGACGTCACCTTTATTTGTATCAACGGCAAGCTTGGGAATATGAACGTGGAGGAGGCGCTGACGGTGGCGAAAAAAATCGGCGCGCCCATCAATATCCCAAATCATTACGATATGTTTGCCTCCAACTCCGAGGACCCGCACCTCTTTGCAGACCATATTGACGGCGGATGCATTCTGGAGTTTAACCGCGAATATCGCTTGACGGAGAAGGGCGGAGCGGCTTGCCTTCAGCTATAGAAAAGGCGGTGCTTGTATGAAGATTGCGACTTGTCAAATTCATGGACTGAACACGGTGGTTGCGCTCCCTGACGATATGGGAAAGGGCAAATGTCCCGCCATTTTAATGCTGCACGGCGCGGGCACGCGCGGAAGCAATATCACACAGGTGCTGGAAAATCCATTCTTTGTGCATATCAAAAAGCACGAGGCGTTTCCCTTTGTTGTGGTGGCGCCGCAGTGCGCGGGCAACACCTGGTATGACCATTTTGAGGCGCTTCGCGCGCTTGCAAAGGAAATTGCGACGTACGATTATATTGACCCCGACCGCCTGTATCTGATGGGGACCAGCATGGGCGGGTATGCCGCCTGGCAGCTGGCGAGCAGCTTGCCGGAGCTGTTTGCCGCGCTTGTGCCGATCTGCGGGGGCGGAATGTATTGGAATGCCGCCCGCCTGAAGGACGTGCCCGTCTGGGCGTTCCACGGCGCACGCGACAACGTGGTCTTCCCGGAGGAATCAAAGAAGATGGTGGATGCGGTGAACGCGCGCGGCGGCAATGCCCGCCTGACGGTCTACCCCGAGCGCGACCATAACGCGTGGACACCCACCTACTCCAACCCTGAGGTGTTTGCGTGGCTGCTTTCACACACCAAGCGCGCGCCCGAGGCGTGCGGTGATGGGGGCGACCATCAGGGAAGCGCCGTGTTTGGATAAAAGCGGCGCTCATTTTCCGTTGCACAAGGTGGCATAGGGAAATGAAGTCCGCCTGCGGCGGATGAAGTCGCTTCGTGGTGAAGTTTTTGCTGACGCAAAAGTGAAGTTGCGCTACGCGCAGTGAAGTTGCTGCGCAGTGAAGCTTGTGCTTTGCACAAATGAAGTCCGCCTGCGGCGGATGAAGTCCACCTACG
>JAFQJX010000131.1 GCA_017397205.1 Clostridia bacterium
AAAAGGAGGTTGCAAATTCGCATCCCTTGAGGAATGCCTTTTTGACAAAGCAGCCCTCAATTTCATACAGCGCGTCTACGTATGCTTCCACCGCGGCGCTTTGCTCCTTCGTCAGCAGCTCGCCCACCGCCTCGTGAAGTGCCACCGCTCTTTTTGCAAGCGCCTTTTCTTCTGCGGTAACAAGCACCGAGCACTCGTCAGAAAAATAGTCATACCAAAGCGTTTCAAGCATCATATTCCAATTGCTCCTCGTTGTTTTTACACCATTTATGTTGTATGCATTATTATTTTACACCATTTATGTTGTAAAGTCAAGTACAACATATGTGTTGTATGATATAATTTGCTTGATGTACAAAAAAAGTGCCGTTTTTCGGCTCGTTTTGGAGGATGAGCGATGCAGTTTTACCAAAGACTCAGAGATATCAGAGAGGACTCGGACAAGACACAAACCGAAATCGCGTCCTTGCTGGGAACCCGACAGCAGCAATATGCGCGTTGGGAAAGCGGCGCGTGGCAAATGCCAATTGAGCATTACAAGACGCTCGCGCGGTTCTACAACGTATCAATTGACTATCTCGCAGGACTTGTGGACACGCCGAGAGCACTCAGGTGAGTGGCACCCGGCGGTACGCAGCGGCTTTTGGGACAGCTTTTGGGTTTTGTGCGTCTTAAAAGCGTATCAAAGGCAAAGCGGAGAACAAAAGCAAGGGAGCGGTATCAGCTGCCCCGTCGCACGTGTAGCAAGCAAGAAAAAAGCGCCCCACGGGGCGCTTTTTGTTTTTAAGAAAGGGTATCTCAGGGGCGGCTTACTCGCTGCGGAGTGCCTCGACGGGCTCCTTCCTGGCGGCGATTTTTGCGGGAATGACGCCTGCAATCAGGGTCAGCGCCATGCTGATGAGCACCAGGACAACGGCGGCGACAAAGGGCAAGGCGGCGCCGAGATTCTGGAAGCCGGAGAGTGCGCGGATAATGGCGTTGATGGGCAGACAGAGCAAGAGGGTTGTGAGAATGCCAATCATGCCCGCGGTAAAGCCGACGATGAGCGTTTCCGCAAGGAAGACGCGGGAAACGTCCCGCTTGGAGGCGCCGACGGCGCGGAGAATGCCGATTTCCTTGATTCTCTCAAGGACGGAGATATAGGTGATGATGCCAATCATAATGGAGGACACCACGAGGGAGATGCTGACGAATGCCACCAGCACGTATGTGATGACGTCCAAAATGATGGAAATGGAGGAGAGCAGAATCCCGATATAATCGGTATAGGTGATTTCCTTGTCGGGATTTGCTTTGTTGTACTCTGCAATCTCTGCGGAGATTGCCTCCTTTGCGTCAAAGGAGGTGGGATAGAGGTAAATGGCAGTAGGACTGTCAAGGTCTGCAATGCCCAGCATCCGCAGGTTTTCCTTGTAGGTGGAGAGGGACGTGCCCGTGCGGAGATAGGTGTCCCACAGACCCGCGGCGGCGGTGTCGGCGCTTGAATATTCCGCGCCGTCCTGCGGCTCCTCCCCGTCGTTCAGCGCCCCCGGTTTGGTGACGTATACGTCATACGCGGCGGCGGCATCGTCCTGTCCCATATTGGCAAGCTCGTTCTTTGCCGTCTTGTAGGCGGCATCGTACGCGCCGCCCTCATAGGTCCGCATGGCGGAGAGGAAGACGGTCAGACTGCCGTAGGGCAGGGTGGGGACCACCTCGTCGCGGAAGGCGTCCACGGACAGGGTGCCCAGCATATCGGGGTATTGTGTTTTGAGGCGGTTGTACAGCGTGGGGTCCTCCTCCATCAGGGAGGTGACTGCCGCGCGAAGCGCGACCTCTGCCGCGGCCTGGTCAGGATAGCTTGCGTAGGCGGCGAGGTGCTCAGGCAGCAGCTCGGGATAGGAGTAGCTCATGCCGACCGACTGCATTTGTGCGCTGAACAGGTCAAGGAAGACGGCGTTTGCCAGGTTTTCGGCGTACTGCTCTGCTTTCTGGGCGTTGGTTGCCGTTGCGTACCAGGCGCGGAATTTATCTGCCTGCACGTCGGTGGGGGAGGTGTCGCGCTCGTAGAAGGGGGTGTTCGTAATGACGTCGTGCCCCTCGTTTTCAAGCTGCTCACCCACCACGGGGTAGACGTAGGTGCCGTCGGGGGCTTTGGCGGTGGTGCGCTCAATGATATAACGGGTGAGGGCGGAGGTGTAGCCCACGGTGCCGCTGATGGAGGTGGCGGTTGCGTCAGGGTTGGGCGCCACGATGCCGACCACCTTGATATCAATGCCGCGGGTGTTAATCATATCCGTCAGCTCTGCCTCGGTCTCGCGGATATCGCTGTACGAGCCGTCGTCGTTTTTCTCATAGTAATCTGCCGCGAGGACGAGCTGGAACCGCAGCGCGAGCAGGTCCGCATAGGAATAGCGGGAGGTTTCCGTTTCCTCGGGCACCTCGGTAAAGAGGGAGAGAAATTCGTCGGGGTCCTTGACGCCCAGGGCGTAGAGCATCAGGTCGGAAATCTGGTGATTTTCGTCCGCCACCAGCACCACCTCGTCATAGGCGGAGGGCCACTTGCCACTCAGCATCTTGTATTGGTCCTTCAGCAGCTCGGGGTTGTCAATCATCTCGCTCCACGCGTTCATCATAGAGGAGGCGGCGGAGTTCTCCATTCCCATGAAGGTCATCAGCGTATTCAGGGTGGTGGAGGGATTGACCCCGTGATAGGTGCCGTCCGGCAGCAGCTTGTAAATCTGCGGCGTGGGGCTGTACACGTACTGAACGGTGGCGTTGTCGCGGATCTTGCTTGCGTCGCTTTCAATATGCGCCTTGAGGGCGGCAAGGTCATTTTCCTTGTAATCCTGAAGAATGGATTTATTGATGCTGGCAAGCATATTGTTGGAGGTGATATACCCGTTTATGATTTCCTTGTCGCCCGCATCCCCCGCGATGGAGGTGAGGAGGGAGTTCATATCCATGGTGCCCGTTTCAATGGCAATCGGGTAGGAGGAAAGGGTGTCCTCCTGCACCTGGTCAATAAACAGCTGAATGCCGTTGGAGAGCGCCAGCACGAGGGCAATTCCAATGATACCGATGGAGCCCGCGATGGACGTCAGCAGGGTGCGCGTCTTTTTGGTCAGCAGGTTGTTGAGCGAGAGGGAAAGTGCCGTCCAGAAGGACATGGAGGTCTTCTTCTTGCGCTTTTTGGAGGGGCTTTGCGGCTTCGCACCGTCCGTGTCACATAGCGCCTCTTCATTGTCGCAGCCGTCCTTGGGGGCTACCTGTATCGGCTCCTCGCTGACGCCGTCATAGGGGTTGGAGTCATCGACGACCCGCCCGTCCACCACGCGGATAATACGGGTGGCGTACCGCTCGGCAAGCTCGGGGTTGTGGGTGACCATGATAATGAGCTTCTCGTGCGCGACAGCCGAGAGGATTTCCATAATCTGCTCGGAGGTGGCGGTGTCAAGCGCGCCCGTCGGCTCGTCTGCCAGGATAATTCTGGGGTTATTGACGAGGGCGCGCGCGATTGCGACGCGCTGCATCTGACCGCCCGACATCTGGGTGGGCTTTTTCTTTGCCTGATTTCCAAGCCCCACGCTTTCCAGCGCCGCCTGCGCGCGGACGCGCCGCTCCTGGCGCGAAACGCCCGACAGGGTGAGAGCAAGCTCCACGTTGGACAGCACCGTCTGGTGGGGAATGAGATTATAGGACTGGAACACGAAGCCCACGCTGTGGTTGCGGTAGGTGTCCCAGTCGCGGTCGCCGTACTCCTTGGTAGAGGTGCCCTCAATGACGAGGTCGCCCTCCGTGTACTTGTCAAGACCGCCGATGATATTCAGCAGCGTTGTCTTGCCGCAGCCCGAGGGGCCGAGAATGGCAACGAATTCATTCGGGCGGAAGTTGAGGGAAACCCCTTGCAGGGCGTGAACGGCGTCCTCGCCCGTGCCGTAGTCCTTTGTAATACCTGTGAGTGTCAGCATAGAAAAATCCTTGCCTTATCGTTTAGTGGATACATTGTAAAACTATTTTGTGAACATGGTATAAACATTCTATATTCATTTTGTATAGAATAGGGAAAAAGATACGCGCCGCCAAGAGGCGCGCGCCCAAAGAAAACGCCACCGCGGACGGCGCCGTCCGCGGTGGCAGGTGAGGGCAAATCAGAGAAGGCGCAGGTCGGAGATTTTGACGTCACAGCTCGTGACCTTGTAGCCGTAATCCTCAAAAATGCTTTCCAGCAGGACCCGTTGGCGCAGCTCCTGCACCACGATATAGCGCGGCTTGCCGCGTCTTGCGTCGGAGGGGTCGGTCCAGTCGCTGCCCTGCTGCTTGGCAAGGGCGTCGTCGCGCTTTTCAACGAGAAGGCGCGTCAGGTCGGTGCGCATATATTGGTGGCGCTGGACGGAGCCGTCCTTGTTGGGGTTCCAGCAGCCAAGCTCGCTGTTGAACTTGCCCAGCTTTGCGGGGTCCTCAATTTCAATTTCGTATTTGACGGACATCGTGACGGTGGCGCGCTTGCCGTTTTCCATAGCGAATTCGCGACCCGTGACCTCAAAGGAGGATTTGAGCCCGTAGGGGAAGAAATAAACGCGGATATCCCCGTCCTTTTCCTTGCCCGAGAACAGGGAGAATCTTGCATTGGGGAAGTTCTTTTTGCTGATTTTGATGCTCTTATCAAAGGCAGCAACGTACTTGTATTTGAAGAAGGCGACGCCGAAGAAATGCTCGGGGCAAAAAATCTCCATGCCCTTGACAATCCCCTCGGTCACTCCGCAGGTCATGGCGTCGCTCGGTGCGGTGATAGACAGCTTTTTTCCCATAGGTTGAGGTCTCCTTTTGCAAGTTTCCTTTTTCACATACTATCATACTCCCGTCGCGGCAAAGAAGCAAGAGCGGGAGCAGCTTTTTGCAAAAACGGAGGGAGGAGGTGCGGCTTTTCGCGTGACCGCGCGCGAGGGAGTTGACCTCGCACGAAAAAAGTGCTACAATGAAGAAAATATCCAAAAACAGGGAGCGCGCCATGACAGAGCAAATGAATCCCGCCATGCTGGTGGACTTTTACGAATTTACCATGAGCTACGGCTATTTCAAGACGGGCTATTACAAAAGAAAGACGGTATTTGACGTCTTTTTCCGCAGCATTCCCGACGACGGCGGCTTCGCCGTGATGGCAGGGCTTGCCCGTATCGTGGAGTACGTCAAGGGCCTTCATTTTGAAGCGGAGGATATTGAATATCTGCGCGGCAAGGGGATGTTTGACGAGCAGTTTCTTTCTTATCTTGCCGACTTCCGTTTTACGGGAGATATTTACGCCGTGCCCGAGGGGACGCCCATTTTTCCGGGTGAGCCGATTCTCACCGTGGTGGCGCCCGCGATTGAGGCGCAGCTGATGGAGACCTATCTGCTCCTGACCCTCAATCACCAATCCCTGATTGCCACCAAGGCAAACCGCATCGTCCGCGCGGCGGACGGGCGCAAGGTCCTGGAGTTCGGCTCCCGCCGTGCCCAGGGGGCGGACGGCGCAATCGCAGGCGCACGCGCCGCCTACGTCGGCGGCTGTCACGGCACCGCCTGTGCCCTCACGGATATGGCGTACGGCGTCCCTGCGGGGGGCACCATGGCGCACGCCTGGGTGCAGATGTTCCCGACGGAATACGAGGCGTTCAGGACCTACTGTGAGATTTTCCCCACCAACGCCGTGCTGCTCGTGGATACCTTCAACGTGCTGAAAAGCGGCGTTCCCAACGCGATTCGCGCATTCAAGGAGGTGCTGCTGCCGCGCGGCATTACCAGCTTCGGCATCCGTCTGGATTCGGGCGATATGGCGTATCTTTCCAAGCGCGCGCGCAAAATGCTCGACGACGCGGGGCTGACCGAGTGCAAGATTTACGCCTCCAACTCTCTTGACGAGTACACCATCCGCGACCTGATGCGGCAGGGTGCGAAAATTGATATTTTCGGCGTGGGCGAGCGCCTGATTACCGCCAAGAGCGACGCCGTGTTCGGCGGCGTGTACAAGCTGGCGGCGGTGGAGGAGGACGGGAAGCTCGTTCCCCGTATCAAAATCAGCGAAACCAGCGCCAAAATCACCAATCCCCATCTCAAAAAGGTGTACCGCCTCTTTGACAGGGAAACGGGTATGGCAATTGCCGACCAGATTTGCGTGTACGACGAGAAGATAGACGACACCAAGCCCCTTGTGATTTTTGACCCCCACGAAACCTGGAAGCGCAAGACCATTACGAATTTTGAGGCAAGGGAGCTGCTGGTCCCCATTTTCAAGGAAGGCGCCCTCGTCTATGACGTGCCCGATATTGACGATACCCGTGCCTACTGCATGGACTGTGTCGCGCACCTGTGGGAGGAGGTCAAGCGCTTTGACAACCCCCACGCCTACTACGTGGACCTGTCGGAAAAGCTGTATGCCATCAAGCAGGAGCTGCTCTCTGCGCACGCCGCAAAAACGCAGGCGTGACGCCTTGCGTGTTCTCCCAAGCGGAGAGCACGCAAATGAATTGCAACCTCGCGGTTGCATGAATTGACACCTTGTGTCATGAATTGCGGCAAGCCGCATGAATTGCCCGCGGGCATGAGAGAATCCGTTTTATTTCACGTGCCTTGCACGTTTCATTACAAACAAAAGAGCAAGAACGGAAGGACTTTACTCCTTTTCCTCTTGCTCTTTTTGCTTGCCGTTCCGTTATAATGGACTTAGCTGAGCTTTCGCGGCGTGTCGGTAAGCCCCGCAAGATAGTCCAGGGAAATGTTGTAGTATTTTGCCAGAGTCACAAAATGGTGCATCGGCATTTCACGCTTTCCGCTTTCATAAAGCTGATATTGCTGTCTTGTGATGTTCAGAACAAGTGCAATATCCTCCTGCTTTTTGTCTGAGTCCTCTCGGGTGTCCTTCAGCCGTTGATAAACGTACATACACTGTCTCCAATTCAGAGGGATTTCTTATAAGGTCATTATACCAATGCATTCAAAAAAATGCTTGACAAGCATTCAAACGAATGCTATAATAGCTAATGCATTCGCACGAATGCAGAAACGGGGGAGCAAATGAAAAAGACACTTGAAACGCTTTGGTATGACTATTTTTCTGACGAGTGCTCGGCGCTTGTTACCGCAGAAGAAAAGGCACTTGCAAAAAGAGCGGTGGCACTGCACGAGGCGGTGGGCGAGCTGCTGACGAGGGAGCAAAGCGCCGCGGTGGAAGCATACGTAGACGCGCTGTATGAAATTGAGGGCTGCTTTGTCAAAAAGGCATTCCTCAAGGGATGCGAATTTGCAACCTCCTTTTTCTTTGAAGCGGGGGCTTTCGGGCGAGGATGAGGACTGCACGAAAAGGGAGGTAAAAAGGACGAGCTATGAAACAGTTTTTTATAAGGGTGTTTACAAAGGTCTGCGGAGGCAGTTGTTCCCTCTAACGATTCATGCTATAATGAATACAGTAAAATATCAGAGGTACGGGTATGTCTCTTGATTACAACGAAAAAAATATTACTCTTGCCAAAAATTTGCGCAAAAGCGCTACGCCACAAGAAAATCATTTGTGGTACGATTTCTTATCAAAATACGAAATCAGGTTTCAGCGCCAAAAGGCAATAGATAATTTCATTGCCGATTTTTATTGCCACAAGGCAAAGCTGATTATAGAAATTGACGGCTCACAGCATTATTCAGCAACAGGCAGGCAAGAGGATGAATTTCGCACAGAAATTCTTGCAGGGTATGATTTGAAGGTGATACGGTTTACAAACCGTCAAATCAACACGAACTTTCGTGGCGTATGTGAGTATATCGACGCCGTCGTGAAAGCCGCCCTCCGAGAGGGAGGGGGACCGCGATAGCGGTGGAAGGAGCCCACGTGGTTTTGGTATGAACACTCCGCCGTCACGCGCTCTCCCTCAGTCGCCTGAGGCGACAACTCCCTCCCGGAGGGAGCCATTAGAAGCGTATGCCAAACGGGTGTGCATTTCATGTGCCTCGAACATTTCATAAAAGCAAAAGA
>JAFQJX010000132.1 GCA_017397205.1 Clostridia bacterium
ACGGCGTAGGACTGCTCAATCGTCAGGGTGGAGGTGACGTAGGTTTCCTTGTAGCCCTTGCGGCTGAAATACAGGCGCACCTCGTAGATGCCTACCTCGGAGACACCCTCCTCGTCGGCAACCTTTTCGCCGTTCAGCCAATACTCGTAGCGCTCGTCTGCCTCGGGCTCAGGCTTGCCCTTGTAGGTTTCGTGGGTCTTGAGGCGACCATCGTAGGCAACGACCTTGTCGTTAAAGGTCACGTTGTTGGTGTAAATGGTCTGCAGGGAGGAGTCGTCGCCGCCTCCACCACCGCCGCTGCTTCCGCCGCCCGGCGTGCTGCCGCCGTTATCCGGCTCTTCTCCGCACGCCACGAAGCAAAGCGCCATGGTCAGCACGAGAAGCAGCAAAAGGGAAATTTTTGCGAACTTTTTCATACCTATCTCCTTTTCAAAAAAGCTTGTGGGCGCACGCGCCCGTTGTTGTGCAATTTCGCAGTATTATTATACTGCGGTCAACCCCGTCCCGTCAAGGGGCACTATGCCACGATTTCGGGGGTGATTTTGTGCATAATGCCATTTTCAAAGAAAAAAGCCCCCGTTCGGGAGCTTTCGGGAGCACGCCTGCGGTGGGCAGAGGGCTACTCCGTGTAGGTATGGAGGGAGCTTAAAACGGAGGTGCGGGAATTTCCCGCCACAATAATGTGGTCCAGCAGGGTGACGCCGATGGTGGAAAAGGCGTTTCTGAGGTCGAGCGTAGTGGAAATATCCGCCTGCGAGGGCTGGGCAAGCCCGCTTGGGTGGTTGTGGGCGATTGCGACAAATTTTGCCTCGCTGAACAGCGCCGCCTCGACAAGAGAGCGGACGTTGAGATTTGCGGAATTGACGCTTCCGCTTGCCATACGGCGACACTCAATCACGGTATAGTCTGCACGCAGAAGCAAGAGATACACCGTCTCTACCTTGGAGCCGCAAAAGCAATAGGAAAAATACTCCCCGATTTTCTCAGGCGAGTCAAAGCGGAAAGAGGAGGAGAAGCGGGAGCGCATGATGCGCCCGTAGGCGGGCAAGAGCATTGCGAGGAGCGAACAGGTGTGTGCGCTCGCGCCGCATGACGTCAGCGCACGATTCTCTCCGTGAAGCACGGCGGAGAGAGATCCGAAGTGAGAAAGAAGCCGTGCCGCAAGCTGCTCTGCCTCGTTTGGCTGCGTATAGGTCAGCAGGGCGGAAAGCAGGTCCTTGTCGGAAAGTCCGTCCAGCGTATCAAGCGGGAGCTTGGAAAGGTCAGTCATTTGTACCCTCCTCTCCCGTCAAAGCGCCGTTTTCTCGCAGTTCTGCGGCACCGCCTTGACCCAAGGTATCCTCCAGGACACCCTTGGCAAGCGAGCCGCTGACAATAAAGTGCTCTACCAGATGCAACCCGACAAAGGAGAGGGAATCCGCGAGGTAGCGGGTGGTTGCTCTCTCGTAGGGGTCAGGACGGGGAATGCGGTTGGTGTGGGTGGAGACCAGCATCACCTGAGAGGCGCGCGCAAGAAGCGCGGGCTCCGCAATGAGCGAGGCGCGGAAGGCGCCGGACGCGTAGTAGCCACGCCACGCGGTAAACACCTTCATGAGGTGATACTGATTGTCAAACAGCACGGCGACGGTTTCTTCTCCGTCGCTTGCAAGCTCCAGGGCAAGCGCCTTCAGCGCAGCGCGGGTATTGTAGACGGGCTTCTCCTCTTCAGCCCCTGCCAGCACACGCCTGCCGCACTCGCAAAGCAGACGCAGAAGCAGGGCGGTGCGGCGGGAGCAGTAGGGGACCTCTGCCATCTTTGTCTCCGCCATATGGCAGACGGCATACAGGGTGCCGCCCTTTGCAAGAAGCGCGTGGGCGGTGGGATTGGTATCCCGCATAGGAATGGAGAAATACAACAGCGTTTCCAGCATCTCGTGGTCTGCAAAGCTGTCAAAGGTGTCACGCAAAAAGCGTTCCTTCATGCGTTGCCTGTGCCCTGTGTGCACCGCCATAACGATTCTCCCTTCCTGTATAATAATTTCATTATAAAAGAAAAACTGTGGAAATGCAAGCCAAATTAGGGCAAATCAAAAGGAACGGACGGAGCCCGTTCCTTTTTGCTTTTTGAGTTTCCGAGCAGGAGCGCGAGGCAATTGGCGGCTTATTGGATGAACATCGCGTCGCCGAAGCTGAAGAAGCGGTATTTCTGCCGCACTGCCTCCTGATACGCACCCATGACAAACTCCTTGCCTGCAAGGGCGGAGACTAACATGAGCAGGGTGGATTCGGGGAGGTGGAAATTCGTGACGAGGGCGTCTATTGCCTTGAAACGGTAGCCGGGGTAGATGAAAATGCCCGTGGTGCCCGACATGGGGTGCACGGTGCCGCCCTCGTCTGCGACGCTTTCCAGCACGCGACAGGTGGTGGTGCCGACGGCAATAATGCGCCCACCTGCACGCCTGCGGCGGTTGATTTCAGCGGCGACCTCCTCCGTGATGCAGAATGCCTCCTCGTGCATCAGGTGGTCCTCAATGCGCTCCACCTTGACGGGGCGGAAGGTGCCAAGCCCGACGTGGAGCGTGACCTCCCCGTAGCCCACGCCCTTTGCGCGCAGACGCGCGAGCAGCTCCTCGGTAAAGTGCAGTCCCGCCGTCGGTGCGGCGGCAGAGCCCTCCTGCTTGGC
>JAFQJX010000133.1 GCA_017397205.1 Clostridia bacterium
ACCGCGAACAGGGTCCTGAATAGCACCGTGAATTATCAGTTCGTGCCCTCCGAGGAGTTCGTGCCCGAGGTGGCGGTCAACGGCGCCCTGGATATGTTCAACGAAATTCTGAACACCCCCGAAAGTCTTAAGGACCTGGAGAACGCCATGGCGGCGTACGGCGACAATGACCGTGCAAACGCCTCCTATATCGGAAACGTGCCCGGCGCCTCAAGCCAGGATAAGCTCACGCTGGAAACGCTGTTCACCGACGGGGAGGGCGCCAACCACCTGCACCTGACGACCGCCAACGGACAGGTCTCCGTGACCCTGCTCATTAAGCTGGAGAACCTGGATTCCGACGCCGAGGAGGAGATGACCATTTACATGACTGCCGAGGACGTCAGCGACAAGACCACCTTCCAGACGGCGGAGGTCTTTGCGGCGGTTTACGATAAGGACAGCACGGGTGAATGGGCACAAATCGGGCAGCTCTTTGAGGGAAAGGCAGACTGTAACAAGTACGACGGTGGCTGGGGCATTTTCGCCAACTCCTTCAACACCGATACCTGGGAGTCCACCGCCGTCTATTACGGCATTGCGGCAGGCGCCAATATTGAAAAGCTTGTAGCCGCTATCCCATAACAGCAAGGCAAAAGATAGCAAAAAGAGCAGACATACAAGACGAAACTCTTGCGTGTCTGCTCTTTTTTGCGTCAATGGGCTTGGGCAAAGCCCAAACCTCACTTTCGCGTAAGCGAAAGCTTCGCCAACAGAAAAAGTGTTCATTTTCTGCTAAGGACATCGCCTATCGCGCAGCGCTTTATTTCTTTGTGGACGGAATTGCCAGCTGGACCTCCGTGGTGATTGCAAAGTGATCGGAATAGTAGACGCCCTCGCTGACGGTGTCCTTGAGAATGTCAAATTTTAGGACGTTTGCGTCCTTTGTTGCAAACCAAAAGTCGATCAGGTGACTGTTGTCGGTGGCATCCGCATAGGCGCCCCATGCCTGATAGGTGGAGCCGCTATCCGTCGTGGGGGCAACGACCTGGGCATCCTGCATCACGGCGGCGATCTGTCGGTAAGCACCGCCCGTTGAGGTTTCATTAAAGTCACCGCAGATAAAGGTGGGATATTTTTGGGGCATACGCTCAAGAATGAGGGCCATACCGTTTTCTCTTGCCGCAACGTATTTGTGGTCAAGGTGAGTGTTAATAACGTTGAAGTAGACACCGCTTTTTGCGCGGAGGGTCATGGTGACGGCAATACGCAGGGTTTCTGCCCCCCAGCCGAATGACTGATATTCCGGCGTTTCACTCAGCCAATAGTATGACGCCTCGGCAAGCTGCAGATCTCTTTTGAAGAAAATAGCGAGCCCCTCACCGTTATCCGACGTGGGATCTGCCGAAAAATGCTGCCCCGCATAGACGTCGAGCAGTCCCACGCGGAGATGCTCAAATTGTCTTTCCTTTACCTCTTGCAGACAAATGACGTCCATATCCGAGGCAAGCAGATAGGCAATGACGTGCTCCTTGCGGCTTGAGGTCCAGTTTCTGACACCCGTGTCGGATGCCGTTTGCGTGCGGATGTTGAAGGACATCAGCTTTAGGGTCTCGTGCTGTGTGGGCTCTCCGCCCGATCCGCCGTCATCCTCGGAGACGGTGCCGTCTCCCTGAGGACCTTCGGGCGTATCGCCGCACGAAAGCAGGGAGATGAGGCAGAAGAAAGCAAGAAGAAGCGCCGTAAGGCGGCAGACGTAGCGTTTCATTTTTGCACTCCTTATCTGTTCTTTAGAGAAACGGCGTTGTGCCGGAGGTCACAACGCCGAAGGGGGTTATCT
The DNA here is from genome assembly GCA_017397205.1 of Clostridia bacterium. Taxonomy (GTDB): domain Bacteria; phylum Bacillota; class Clostridia; order Oscillospirales; family CAG-272; genus UBA1740. Next base: position 1,820 of record JAFQJX010000133.1, read on the forward strand.
GTTCAGAATCAGGCGGGTCAGCTCTACGGGCTCTACGATGGTGTCGCCCTTGTAAACGCGCA
>JAFQJX010000134.1 GCA_017397205.1 Clostridia bacterium
TCCCCCCGACGTCGCCGACAAGAAAACCATGGGCATGAGCTGCCTGTTCCAAATCCGGGAAACCGACCATTACGTGCCCTTTACGCCCCCCGCGTGGGCATACAAATACGAAACCGAGGCAGACCTGCCCTACAAGGACCACGACCGAAACAACAATTTCTGGTGGATTGAGCTTGGCGGGGAATGGGACTGCATTCACGATACCGACCGCTGCCGTGACGAGCTGATTAAGATTTGCTACGGCGTGTGGGACCATATGAAAAACCACGGCGACCACGGCGTCGACAACTGGGAGCTGGAATGGATTGGCTTTTTGCCGGGCAAGCGCGAAAGCCGCCGCTACGTGGGCAAAACCACCGTCACGCAAAATGACGTGGAGGCGGGCGGAGTCTTTGATGACGTCGTTGCCTACGCTGGCTGGAGCATGGACGACCATTTTCCCGAGGGCTTTTACCACCGCGAAAGCTATCCCACCATCTTCCACCCCGCGCCCAGCCCCTGGGGGCTGCCCCTTTCCTGTATGATTTCCGAAAATATCCGCAACCTTGCGTTTGCGGGCAGAAATATCAGCGTCACGCACGCCGCGCTTTCCTCCTGCCGCGTGATGGCAACCTGTGCCATTCTTGGGCAGGCGCTTGGCACTGCGGTGGCACAGGCAGTGCATACGGGTTGCACCCTGGATACCCTTGACATCCCCCGCCTGCAAGCAACCCTGATGGACGATGATTGCTATCTGCCGCGCCTAACGCGCACGGTATCTGCCCTTTCCCTCTCCGCCTCCTGCACGCACGACGTGGTGCGTGACGGCACCGACCGAGGCGACGGGCATTTGTGGCAGGGAAACGTGGGCGAGGCATTGGAATACCGTTTTGATGGCGACACGCCCATCTCTCAAATTCGCCTTGTCTTTGACAGCGACCTCAACCGAGATTACCACAATATGCCCTGCAACTATCCCCTGAAAGAAACGCGCTTCCACCTACCTACTACCCTCATTTCTGCCTACCGCATTGAGGGAGAAAACGAAGCGGGCGAGGTCTTTTCGTATGAGGTAACGGACAACCGTCAGCGCCTTGTCCGCCACGCGCTTGATTGGCGCGTATCCCGCCTGCGCCTTATCCCCCTTGCCACCCACGGCGCCCCCGACGCCCGTATCTTCTCCTTTGAAGTTAAATAAGACCCACGGAGGTTGCTATGAAAACAATGCTTGAAGCATACCAAAAGGCGTATGATGCGCTTTTGCCAAGAATCAATGCAGATATTGAATCCTACCGCAAGGGGGATTTTCAAATCCGACTGACCGACAAGACGGGCGCACCCGTTTCTGCCACCGTAGAGATTAAGCAGACAGGGCATGCATTCTCCTTTGGCATCAACGCGCTGATGATTGGCGCGATGGGGGAGTGCGAGCAAGCCTACCGCGATGCCATCACCGACCTCTTTAATACCGTCACCACCACCTTTTGCTGGGGTACGATGGAAACCGAGCCTGGAAAATACCGCTTCAGCGAGGACAGCGAGGAAATCTACCGCCACCCGCCCTCCGACCGCGTGCTTCGCTTTGCCAAGGAAAACAACCTGCGGGTCAAGGGTCAGCCCCTATTCGTTGGGCGTTGGCTCCCCGATTGGGTGCCGCACGACTATGAGCAGCTCAAGTCACTTTGGGTGAGATACGTCACGGAGGTGGCAAAGCACTATGACGAGGAATTTTTCCTCTTTGATGTCGTCAACGAATCCTACCAGA
>JAFQJX010000135.1 GCA_017397205.1 Clostridia bacterium
TGAAGCATGATTTCAGATACCCAAACGGCGTAAGGGGAGGGGCTGTTCCGCCAGGGGAGGTCACGCTTGTTTTGGTCGTACCAATCAAGGAGGAGCCGTGAAAAGCGCGGCAAAACGGGGGTTTCTGTGGGGGCTGCTTGCTTCATATCGGCTCCTTTCTGCCTGTGCGTGATGCGCGGCTTCGTTTTTTGCTTTTGCTTGCTTTGGTCAGCTGATGGCTGCCGCCCGTGTTGCCTTGCGGCATTGCGGGCTAAAACTGTGCGCCGTTCCAGCCCCACTCCTGCGTCATGGAGTAGCGGACGTAAATGCGACTTTGCGCAACACCGAGCGTTTCCTCTATGATGCGAGAGAGCAGCCCCGTCAGGCGGTCGCATTCCTCGTGGGAGGCGCCCCCGAGCAGGGAGACCTCCAGCATGGCGCAGGGGGAGTCCTCTCCGCCCAGCCAAAGACGGGCATTTTCCTCAAAGGAAAGCATCAGGTATGCTTCGGTTTTGCCGCGAATGGCACCAATGGCGCGTCCCATGGCGGTTTTCATTGCCGTTTCCTGCTCACGGGATATCGGCAGGTTGACCTGTGTGTGAATGTGTGGCATAACGCTCCTTTCAGTCAATCAGGGTCAGGGTTCCGTCTCCCTCACGCAACAGGGTGAGCAGGGCTTCGGCGTCCCGTAAAAACTGTTTTTTCCGCCCGTAGGTCAGGCAGTGGCAGAGGTATTCTGCCGCAGGGGGTGCGGAGAGGTGGCTGACGCCCGCCTCGCTCAGGAGGTCGGCAAAGTCGCGCCGCCGCCGCATCATACCGGGAAGCTCCTCAAGCAGAAGCGCAAGCGCCTCCGTTTCCTCCTCGGAGAGAGTCAGGTAGCGGGGGTTGTCCCCCTCCCACGGACGGGTGCAGACTGCCGTCAGGAGCAGCTCGTAGGGCAAAAAGGCGCTTTTTGCAAGGTACAGGGAGTCCTCGCCGCCCACGGCGCCCGTATAGGGCTTGGAGGAAAGCTCCACGTAGGCACCGCTTTCCACCCCGTCAAGGGGGAGCAGCCCCATCTCGCCCTCGGGGAGGACGTCGGGATAGAGGCGGTTGGAAAGCAGGGGAGAGAGGGTATAGCCCTCCTCCTCCACGCGGTCTAAATATTCCTCAAGAACAGGGAGCACGGACCCCTCGTCAAGCACCTCGTCAAGCGGCAGAAGCGAGAGGCGCGTAAAGGGAAAGATCCCCGTTTCCTTTGCACAGAGGACGGAGAGAGAAAGCTGTACGGGAAATTCTCCCTGCGACATCAGGACCCTGCCCTCTGCCACGAGGTCAAACCACAGCTCCATCACGTAGCCGTGGGACAGTCGCCCCTCGCGCTCGGGAATGGAGGGCACGGAGAGGACGTCGTCACACCAGGTGTGGCGCAGGGAAATCTCCACCTCCACGCCAAGCGACGCGGCGCGGGCGCAAAGCGCCTGCATTTCTTCCTTTTCATAGAGTGCGCGTGTGAGCGCCTCGCCATGTTGGGCGGCATCCCCGTAGGTTGCCTTGCGGAACGGAATGTGCATACCGAAACTCCTTTTTGGTTTTACGATAGCATTGTAGCAGAAAAGAGCCGCCATTGCAAGGGCGTGGCGCGGGGCAGACGGGGGGTGAAAAAA
>JAFQJX010000136.1 GCA_017397205.1 Clostridia bacterium
AGGACCTCGGAAATAAGGAGAGTAACGCATGAATGAACAGTTGAAGGGGCTGAAGGGCAGAAGTTTTCTCAAACTGCTGGATTTCACCTCGGAGGAAATTCTCGCCCTGATTGATTTGGCGGCGCACCTGAAGGCGCTGAAAAAGCAGGGAATTCCGCACCGTATGCACGAGGGAAAGAACGTCGCGCTGATTTTTGAAAAAACCAGCACGCGTACCCGTTGCAGCTTTGAGGTAGCGGCTCACGATCTGGGTATGGGCTGCACCTATCTGGACCCCACGGGCTCGCAGATTGGAAAAAAGGAAACCATTGCCGATACCGCCCGCGTGCTTGGCAGAATGTACGAGGGAATTGAATATCGCGGCTACGGGCAGGAGATTGTGGAGCAGCTTGCACACTATGCGGGCGTGCCCGTCTGGAACGGGCTGACGAACGAATTCCACCCCACGCAGATTCTTGCCGATATGCTCACAATCCGCGAGCATTTCGGGCGCCTGAAGGGCATCAACTTTGTCTATATGGGTGATGCGCGCTTCAATATGGGCAATTCACTTATGGTGGGCTGCGCAAAGCTGGGGCTGAACTTCACCGCCTGTGCACCCGCCAAATATTTCCCCGATGCCGCTCTGATAGAGGAGTGTCAGCGGGTTGCCGCAGAAAACGGCGCCACCCTGCGCTTTGAAAGCGACCCCAAGCGTGCGCTCGCGGGGGCTGACGTCATTTATACGGACATCTGGGTGTCCATGGGCGAGAGCGAAAGCGTCTGGGAGGAGCGTCTTACCGACCTGACGCCCTACCAGGTGAACGCCACCGCAATGAGCTTTGCGAGCGAGGGTGCAGTATTTATGCACTGTCTGCCCTCCTACCACAACAGCGAGACCGCCGTTGGCAAGGAGATTTGTGCCAAGTACGGCAGGGAAGCCCTTGAGGTGACGGACGAGGTATTTGAAAGCCCCGCCTCCCTCGTTTTTGACGAGGCGGAAAACCGCATGCACACCATCAAGGCAGTCATGGCGGCGACCCTTGGCTATGAGGGATAATGCGGTGATTACCTATCAGCACGGAAACGGGCTGTACGTCAACCTGACCAACCGCTGCCCCAACTCCTGTGACTTCTGCGTGCGCTCCTACGGAGATACGCTGTACGGCAATCTCTGGCTTGATAGAGAGCCCACCGTCGAGGAAGTAATCGCGGATATCAAAGCGCAAGATTTGTCTACCTTTGACGAGCTTGTCTTTTGTGGCTACGGAGAGCCGACGGAGCGCCTTTACGATATGCTTGAGGTCTGCCGCTTCGTGCGCTCAGTATCCGACATTTCCATTCGCCTGAACACCAACGGACAAAGCGAGCTTCTCTGGGGCAAGGAAAGCACCAAGAGGTTTGAGGGTCTGTTTGACGTCGTTTCCATCAGTCTTAACTGTGCGGACGCCGCAAGCTACGATGCCGTTTGCCACTCGCGCTTCGGCCCCGATGCCTACGGTGCGATTTTGGAGTTTGCTTCAAACGTCAAGCCCTACGTCGGTGAGGTAGTGCTGAGCGTTGTGGATACCACAATTCCCCCCGAGGATATTGAGGTGTGCCGCGCTACGGCTGAGCGCCTTGGCGTGACCTTCCGCCTACGGGAGTTTATCTGAATAACAAAAAAGCACGCCGAGGCGTGCTTTTTTGCTTGTAAGATGTTGCTTGCGTTCGTTTTTGAGATTAATATTCGCTGGGATTGAAATGATTGCAAAGTCCGTAGGCGGAGACCTTTACCTCGGGCAGGTCGCTGTCCTGACAGCAGTAGTAGATACAGGTTCCTTTTCCGATGCTGTAATAGCTGCAATTTCTGCAGCAGGGGTTTGCCGCGTTGTTTGCGCGGTTGATGGGTGCCTGACGGCGGTGTGCATCATATTCATCTCTGTTTCTTTTAAACATGGGTATTCTCCTTTTAATAATGAAGTCTTTCTGACAAGCGGGTTAGATTAATAGAAGGGGGATCCAAGCACAAGGCGGAGAACCACCATCGCGGCAATACCGACAAGGCCAAGAACAAAGGAGGCAATCACAAAGGTAACAATCGCAAGTCGGGAGAAAAAGATCCAGGCAAGGAGCAGAAGCGGAACGAAGCCGACCGCAAGTGCCCACGGTATCATAAAGCCCGAAAACCCGGTGCCCTTTGCCCAGAAGTTGTTCAGGCAACCAATCGTCACGGCAGGGAAGAGCAGCGCAAGCATACGCCAACTGGTGATGAAATCGGCTCGGACGGCATCCGGGCTGACCTCCCTCAGCAGATTTATGTGAATAATCAATGCGGGGATCACCGCAAGCGCAATTCCAATAATCCCGACCAATTCAATACCGCCCTCATC
>JAFQJX010000137.1 GCA_017397205.1 Clostridia bacterium
TCATGTGAGAGAGAACGCAGATATGCTCTTTGTTTACTTGTCAGCATAGTTTCTCCCAAATCATTTGGTTAATCTTCGGATCAGCTCCGCGGCAAAAAGGCGAGTGGCTACACCGCGATGGCTGACCGTATTTTTTTCGTCAAGCGTTGCCTCGGCAAACGTTTTGCAAAGGGCGGGCACGTAAAACATGGGGTCGTACCCGAATCCGCCATTTCCTCGGTATTCGTGGAGCAATTCGCCCTCGCACTCTCCCCGAACGGTAAATTCCTCGCCGTCAGGAAAAACGCAGGCAATCGCACAAACGTAACGGGCGGTGCGGTCCGTCTTGTCACGCATATTTTTGAGAAGGAGCTGATTGTTGTCCTCATCGTCACCGCCGCTGTATCTGGCGCTGTAAATCCCGGGGGCGCCATCCAGCGCATCCACGGAAAGCCCCGAATCGTCCGCAAAGGTAATATAGCCCATGCTCGCGCCGACGCGCGCCTTAATCAGCGCATTTTCCTCAAAGGTAGTCCCCGTCTCCTCCACGTCCCCCGTCGCACCGATATCGTCAAGGGACAAAAGCTCAGCGGGTCCGATGCGGTCGGCAAGGTCAGAGATCAATACACGGAATTCGCGCAGCTTGTGCGGATTGTGTGTTGCAAGTACAAAGGTCGTCATGAGAACAGCGCCTCCGCAAATTCGTCAGCATCAAAGGGCTTCATATCGTCAATGCCCTCACCCACACCGATAAACTTAACGGGAATCCCGAGATTGCGCTTGATGGTCAGGACAATACCGCCCTTTGCGGTGCCGTCCAGCTTCGTGAGAATAAGACCCGTAATCTCCGCCGCCTCCTTGAATTCCTTTGCCTGGTGAATGGCGTTCTGCCCCGTGGTTGCATCCAGCACGAGGAGGGTTTCACGGGAGGCATCCGGTAGCTCTCTTGCAATGACGCGATTGATTTTTGCAAGCTCGTCCATCAGATTCTTTTTATTGTGCAGGCGTCCTGCCGTGTCAATAATCAAAACGTCGGCACGGCGGCTCTTTGCGGCGCTGATTGCGTCAAAGACAACGGCGGCAGGGTCGGCACCCTCCCCCTGACGGACAAGGTCTACCCCTGCCCGTCCGCACCAGACGGCAAGCTGCTCGCTTGCGGCGGCACGGAAGGTATCAGCGGCGGCAACGATGACCTTTTTCTTTTTGTGCTTGAGGTCGGCGGCAATTTTCCCGATAGACGTGGTTTTACCGACGCCGTTGACACCAATGACCAAAATGACGGAGGGGGTTGTGTCCAGATGCAGACCGTCGTTTTCGCCAATCATGTCACGCAGACGCTTGTAAAGGAGTGCCTTGACCTCGTCGGGGTCCTTGACGCGGTTGTCCTTGACCTCCTCTCGAAGCCCGTCTAGGAGCTCCATCGTGGTATCTACCCCGATGTCCGCTTCAATCAGAAGCTCCTCAAGCTCCTCAAACAAATCCTCGTCCACACGGACGAACAGCTTGAAAAGAGCGTCAATTTTACCGAAAATGGCATTCTTGGTTTTGGCAAGTCCGTTTTTCAGTTTCTCAAAAAAGCCCATGGGCACCTCTCAGTCTGTGTCGGTCAGTTCGTTCTTCTTGCTTTCAATCTCTGCAATATCCACGCAGATTACCTTGGAGATACCTCTCTCAGGCATGGTGACACCGTACAGGCGGTCTGCAATCTGCATGGTACCGCGACGGTGGGTAATCAGTATGAACTGCGTATCTGCGCAGAACTTCTTGATGTATTCGCCAAAGCGGAAGACGTTGACCTCGTCAAGCGCCGCCTCCACCTCGTCGAGAATACAGAAGGGCGTCGGATGAAGCTTGAGAATGGAGAAGAACAGGGCAATCGCAACGAATGCCTGCTCGCCGCCGCTCAGGAGCGACAAGCTCTCAATCTTCTTTCCGGGAGGCGCCGCCTTGATTTCAATACCGGAGGTCAGAACGTTTTCGGGGTCGGTCAGGGAAAGCTCGCCCGTACCGCCGCCAAACAGCTCACGGAATACGACACCGAAGTTCTCGTTAATCTGCTCAAAGGAGGTAACGAACGTCGTCGCCATTTCCTGCTCCAGCTTCTGAATAATCTCGCGCAGGTGGTCAAAGGAGTTCTTGAGGTCCACGTACTGATCGTTCACCTCGTCGTATTTTGCCTTGATATCAAGATAGTCGGCAATTGCCGTAGGAGAATATCCGCCGATATTCCGCAGGCGGTTGTAGCAGGAA
>JAFQJX010000016.1 GCA_017397205.1 Clostridia bacterium
ATTTGTTCTCTCTTTCTGTTTGTAATAAGAGTTTGGGCGGAGCTGCTCTGCAGCTCGTGTCCATCTATGCGTTTGACCAGTCAAATGCGATGCTTGCACTTTTGTCAAAGCAATAATTCTCCGCTAAGAACATCACACTATCGGGTGTTTTTTTCTTTTGCTTTTGAGTAAATGCCCCCACGGCAGAGGGACCTTCGTCTTGCAACAAAAAAGGCGGCACCCGCACGTGCGGGTGCCGCTAAGTAATTTACGTATCTCTCGCTCGAGATTAGTCGCACTGATACCAGTCGGCTATAATCTGGTCCACAACGCCCTGCTTAGCAGATACGGAGTTGCCGAACAGAGTGGTAACGTCGTTGGCGTGTGCCTGATAGAAGTCCTCCTGAATCAGGGTGGTCCAGCAGTGTGCGGTGCCCAGCTCCCAATCCTTGTAGCGGATCAGCAGCTCGAGAATCATACCCTTGTTATCGCCAATGCTGTTGTAAATCAGGGTCAGCATCTGACCTGCGCCGCTACCGACCATGAACTTACCGGTCATTGCCTTGTTGAAGTACTCGTCTCTTACGGTACCGGAGTTCTCATTTACGTACTGAATGAACGCTGCGCTCTCCACCTTCAGCGTGGTGTGGCAGGAGATTGCACCGACGCGTGCACGGGAGTTGATAACGGTGTTATAGTCGTGTGCAACGCTCAGCTTAGGCAGAGGCAGAATGCTCAGACGCTGCATCTGCTGGAAGCCGTTTTCCTCAACAACGCCCAGCATCATGGGGCCGCAGAACAAAGAGCGCTCGTTGGTGAAGATGTTCTTCGCTGCAACGACGCCGTCCTGGTCGCCCTTGGTGCTGTCATCGCAGAGGACACCGCGGGTGTTCACAAGCTCATACGCCATCTTGAACAGGTTGTTGATATCGGGGCAGGAGGTCTTCAGCGTGTAGTCCACCTGATCGTTGACGTAATCCATATCGTACAGCTCAAACGCGGTAGAATACAGAAGACCGGTAGAGGTCAGACCGCCGCAAGCCAGAGCCATCAGCAGATTGCTGGAGGTTGCGCTTTCGGTTTCACCCTGAGGGAATACCGTCTGGAATTCCATCAGCTTGGACCAGGTCCACTCACCGTCGCTGACGAGCTCGTAAAGCGCCTCGCCGTCAGGGTCATCCTGTGCAAGACGGTCTACGTACATCTGGAGGTTAAAGGGCAGCACGAGCATTGCGCGCAGCACGTCCAGGTAGTAGTCACCTGCGAGGAGGTACATCTTGTCCTCGGACAGAGCCATATCCTCCATCAGGTCTACGTAGAAGCCGTTACCCTTGCTGATTTCCAGAGCGCCGCCAACGTAAGCGGAGTCCTCCAGCTTAGCCACGTTCTTCGTGGTGTACTTGTACAGGTTTGCAAAGCACTGAGGATTGGAGGAAATGGAGGCGCCCACGTAGTCGTACAGCAGGTCGCAGTACATATCGGGATAGCCGGTAGAGCCCTCAAGCTCCTTGACGTGACCGGCAACGGAGCCCCATACCTTGTTGCAGTAATCGTAGCTCAGCTGAATGCCGAGGTCCTCGATTGCCTGTGCATTACGGAGGTAAACCTCGTTCTGCACCTTCTCAAAGCCGGTGCCCTCTTCCTCGTCCACCTGCTCCAGCGGGCCCTTCATGTACTTGTCGCCGCCGGGCGTCAGCTCAACGTCAGAGGCGTTAGAAATCATGATGGTCAGGGTCGTGTCGTTGAAGTCAACGCTGTCCCACCAGTTGGTCTCAGTGACAACGTCATCGTCGTCTCCGTCAATGGCTTCTCTGTCGTCGTCGGGCTCATCGCCGCACGCTACGAGCATAGCGAACACCATCACGAAAACCAGCAACGCGCTAAACAGTCTCATGAGTTTGGTTTTCATAGTTTTCTCCTTCTTTTATTGGGCGGCAGAGCTTGCGAAAGAGCGCAAAATCCCCAACCCATTGGATGGTAATAGTTTAGCACACACGCCCCCAAAAAGTCAAGGAAAAGCGCCCCCCTTTTCTTTATTTATATAGAATTTCCGCATTTTGCACAAACCCTCCCGCCGCCCTTTGTTCACTTGGCATATGGAAGAGGGCTTTTTCTCTTGACAAACGGCGGTCGGCGGGGATATAATGAAGCCAACGAATACTGCGAGGTGCATTATGGAACAACACATGAAAACCGAGCTGGTGGTCCTTGCCGCGGGCATGGGCAGCCGCTTTGGCTCCCTCAAGCAAATGGCGGCGTTCGGCCCCCACGGAGAAACCATTATTGACTATTCCCTGTATGACGCAAAGCAAGCGGGCTTTGACCGCGCCGTTGTCATCATCAAGCGCGCAATTGAAAAGGATTTCCGCGAGCTGGTCGGCAAGCGGATTGAGAAAATCATGGACGTGGAATACGCGTTCCAGGAGTTTGACAAGGTGCCCGCCCCCTACAAGGTGCATCCCGACCGCGTCAAGCCGCTTGGCACGGGGCACGCCCTGCTTTGTGCTAAGGACCTCATCACCGCGCCCTTCTGCATTATCAATTCCGACGATTTCTACGGCAGAGAGTCCTACGACCTCATTCACACCCACCTGCTGACCCACCCCGACTGCTGCATGGCGGGCTACCGTCTCGGCAACACGCTGACCGAGCAGGGCGCCGTCAACCGCGGCATCTGTGCCGTCAGCGAGGACGGATACCTGACGGACATTGTGGAAACCACGGGCATCACCCGAGCAAGCGGTATTCCCGAGGACTCCGTCGCCTCCATGAACATGTGGGGCATGACCCCCGACGTTCTGCCTCTTTTGGAGGAGGATTTCACTCGCTTTATGGCAACCCTTGAGGACCCCATCAAGGGCGAGCATTACATCCCCACCTTTATGGACAGCATGATCAAGGCGGGCAAGGTCCGCGTCCGCGTGATTCCCACGCCCGCAAAGTGGCACGGTGTCACCTACAAGGAGGACGCCGACGCCCTGCGCCAGGCGCTTGCCGAGCTGTACGCCGCAGGCAAGTATCCCATGTGATCCCCGCCCCTCCGTCAAGGCGGAGCCGTAACTCTCCCCGCACACCGCGCCGCATTCCGTCGCGGCGGAGCCGCATCTCTCGCCTGTAAACCGTGTTGTTTTTCATAAGCGAAGGCAACACCGCGACACAAAAAAGGAACAGACCGCACGGCCTGTTCCTTTTGCTTTTTGTTTGCTGCTCTGCCTGTTTTTTCGGCTCCGCGCTGACCCTTTAGCGGTTGGTCGTCGTGGAGCGGAGCGTGACGTCATGGTAGCCGCCCTCTACGATAGAGGTAGCGGAAACCAGCGTCAGGCGGGAGTTCTTCTGGAGGTCGGGAATGTTGGTGACACCAATGTTGCACATGGTGGACTTGACCTTGTAAAGGGACTTCGCAACGTTATCGTGCAGAGGTCCTGCATAGGTCACGTAGGAGTCAACGCCCTCCTCAAAGGAAAGCTTGCTCTTGCCGCCGAGGTCATAGCGCTGCCAGTTGCGGGCGCGGTTGGAGCCCTCGCCCCAATACTCCTTGACGTAGGTGCCGTTCACCATTACCTTGGGGGTGGGGGACTCGTCAAAGCGGGCAAAATATCTGCCCAGCATCATAAAGTCTGCGCCCATTGCCAGCGCCATGGTCATGTGGTAATCGTACACGATACCGCCGTCCGAGCAAAGGGGAATATAAACGCCCGTTTCCTCAAAATACTTGTCTCTTGCGGCAGCCACCTCAATAACGGCAGATGCCTGTCCGCGACCGATGCCCTTCTGCTCACGGGTGATGCAGATGGAGCCGCCGCCGATACCGATTTTAATAAAGTCTGCGCCTGCCTCAGCCAGGAAGCGGAAGCCGTCCGCATCCACAACGTTGCCCGCGCCTACCTTCACGCTGTCACCGTATTTTGCACGGATGAAGTCCAGCGTCTTCTTCTGCCAGATGGTGTAGCCCTCGGAGGAGTCAATGCAAAGCACGTCTGCGCCTGCCTCAACGAGAGCGGGCACGCGCTTCTCGTAATCCAGGGTATTGATGCCCGTGCCTACCATATAGCGCTTCTGTGCATCCAGAAGCTCCTGGGGGTTGTCCTTATGCTGTGCGTAGTCCTTGCGGAATACGAGATACACCAGCTTGCCCTCCGCGTCAATGAGCGGCAGAGAGTTGAGCTTGTGCTCCCAGATAATATCGTTTGCCTCCTTGAGCGTGGTGGTATCGGGTGCCGTCACCAGCTTCTCAATGGGAGTCATAAATTCCTTGACGGCAATATCCGTCGTCATGCGGCTGATGCGGTAATCGCGACCCGTCACGATGCCGCACAGGCGGCCGTTCGGGGTGCCGTCATGCGTGACGGCAATGGTGTTGTGGCCGTTCTTTTCCACCAGCGCAAGCACGTCTGCCAGCGTATCGTCGGGCGTGACGTTGGAGTCGCTGACAACGAAGCCCGCCTTGTAATTCTTCACGCGAGCCACCATAGCCGCCTCGTCCTCAATGGACTGGGAGCCGTAAATAAAGGACATGCCGCCCTCCTTTGCGAGGGCAATTGCCATGCGGTCGTCGGAAACGGACTGCATGATGGCGCTGACCATAGGAATGTTCAGGGTGATGGGGCACGTCTCCTCACCGCGACGGTACTTCACGAGAGGGGTGGAAAGGTTGACGTTCGCGGGAATGCACTCCTCAGAGGTATAGCCGGGGATAAACAGATACTCACCAAAGGTATGGGATTCGCCGGGAAGAATTTGTGCCATAATGAACTCCTTTTAACACGCTCTTTGCTTTTGGGTGTCCTTTTTCTTTGAAAAAGGCGCTCGCCCACAATGATATGATATTGTAACACACTCTTTTCGGTTTTGCAAGAGAAAGTACAAAAGATAATAAGAAAAAGAAGCAAGAAATCGGGCGATATTTTGAGCGGAGAATTCACACCTTGTATTTTGTTTTTGGATTGCGCCGCGTTTGCACTTCGTGCCAACGCTTTTTGAACCGCTTGGACCGCGCCCGGGAGTGCGCTATAATAAAGGCAGATGCTTTGCTTTGAAAGGGAGGATACTATGACGGATTTTGAAATGCGGGGCAGTCTGCTCTATAAATACCACGGCGCGGGGGGCGCCGTCGTGATCCCCGACGGGGTCACCGAGATCTACGTGTGCGCCTTTTGCGGGCACAGCGACATTACCTCCGTCACCTTTCCGCCCTCTCTTGTCAAGATCGGGGAGCGTGCTTTTCAATACTGCAAGGGGCTGACCGTGCTTGACTTTCCGCCCTCTCTCAGGGAGATCGGCCGCGAGAGCTTTGACAGCTGCACGGGGCTGACTGCGGTCTGCGTGCCGCCATCGGTCACCGAGCTTGACTTTCACGCCTTTCACGGCTGTACCGCGCTGACGCATATTGCGGCGCCTGCGGGCGTTCTGAGCCATTGGCCCTTCCCGAAAACCGTAGAGAGTGCCGAGCTGAACGGCGGCACCGCTCTCAGCAAGGGCGCCTTTGCGGACTTTATCCACCTCCGCTCTGTCACGATAGGGAGCTCGGTGCGCTACATTGGGGCAGAGGCATTCCATCGGTGCATAAAGCTTGAGCGGATCACCCTTCCCGACTCTGTCACCGACATCGCCGAGAGTTCCTTTGCGGGCTGTACCGCCCTTTCGGAGGTCACCCTTGGCGCGTCCCTCTACCGCATCGGCGAGAAGGCGTTTTCGGGCTGTACCGCCCTGTCCTCGATCCGCATCCCCGCCTCGACGACCAAGATTGATCAGGACGCCTTCGTGGGCTGTACGGCGCTTGCCTCCTGCACCTTTGACAGCACCGACAGGTGGTGCCGCATCCCGCCCGACAAGTATTGGGCCCCCTACGAGAACGTCGTGGAGCCCGACGTTGACCTGACCGACCCACAGGCAAACGCCGCGGCGGTGACCGATCTTTCGGACACCGTCCTCTTCAAGAAGCGTGCCGTGCCGCGCGGCGAGCCCGCAAAGGCGCGTATTCTGACCCCCGTGTCCGCGCGCGCCGAGGGTGGGCTTTTCGTGCAGGGGCGGTATTTTGCCCCCATCACGCCTGATGAGGCGACCGCCGCCGCAATCCGCGAGCAGGCCGCTCAGCTTTCGCTCGCCCGCACCGAGGTAACCTCGCACGATCACGACGAATACGGCAGATACACCGACGTGGAAACGAAATATTACCCGCTTTCGAGCTTCCGCGCGCTGACCGCTCCGCGTTCCGGGGAAAACGGCGACCTGATCGTAGAGGACGGAAAGCTCACAGGCGTGATCTTCTGCCGCGTCTTCCGCGGTTGGCGCGACCCTTATGAGGAGTACTTCATCGACCTGCCCGAGGGTCCCGAGGACGAGGGAAGCCATCTGATCCTCCTGTGGGCGGACGGGCGCGTACAGGGCGAGAACGAGTGCAGCTACTCGGATCATTCGGGCAGAGATTATACCGATACCACCTCCGAATACCGTCTCACCCCCGCGAGCAATACCGACAGAACGCACCACGCGCAGTGGGACTGAGCGAGGCGCAACTGAACCTCAAAAAGGCGGACCGCATCCGTGTCATGCTCCAAACGGAGTATCACGCTGTCGGTCCGCCGATTTCTTGTTTCTCTGTGCCCCGAAGCCCGCGTTCGGTCAGGGTGACTTACTCGCGCACGGCAAAATTGCCGAGCAGGGGTAGCTCCCGCGCCTTGCCGCGCAGGGCAGACACCACGCCGAAGATTTTGAGAAGCAGCGAGAGCAGAAGTGCCACCTCTCCGAGGGCGGCAAAGGCAGGTGCCGCCGCCGCAAGCGTCCCCACGAGCATCCAGGCGATGCCGAGAAACGTTGCCGCAATGCAGTCAACGAGGAGGAGCATCAGCCCCTGCCCCAGGTGATACCCCACGTACCGCGAGGAGCGCGCGAAAAAGAAGGGCACAAACCAGAGCACCCACAGGTAGCACAGCGCCGCCATGCCCCTGTTCTCGCGGATATCCCGCCCCGAAAAGGCGTGCGTGGTATCGGGGGTGGAAAGCGCCGCGTATAGCCGACGGCAGGCACGCGCCGTGCGTCCACACGTTTCCGTTTTGTCCGTACAGGCGCACGTTTCCGTTTTGCCCGTGCAGGCGCACGCGGCGTCCGCATCTGCCACCTGTTGCGGGGCGGTGCTTTCATCCTCC
>JAFQJX010000138.1 GCA_017397205.1 Clostridia bacterium
GGCGATCGTGGTGCCGCTTTCCCCCTTGACGGCGAGGGCTGCCTTGTCAAGAGATGCAATCACGGCGCGACGCCCGCCGCGGCTACGGGCAAACGCAACAGCCTCCTCCACCTTGGGGAGCATGGAGCCGGGGGCAAACTGGCCCTCCTGCATATACGCCAGTGCCTCGGCAACCGTCATGCGGTCAAGCCCCTTTTCCTTGGGGGTGCCGTAGTCAATGCACACGCGGTCCACCGCGGTCAGAATAATCAGACAATCGGCGTCCACCGCCTCGGCGAGCTTGGCGGAGGCAAAGTCCTTGTCAATCACCGCACGGGCGCCCGAAAGCTCTCCCTTCCCGTCCCTGACCACGGGCACACCGCCACCGCCGCAGGCAATCACGATAAACTCACGCTCCAGAAGCCCGCGGATAGACTGGTCCTCCACGATTTCAATGGGCTTGGGCGAGGGCACCAGGCGGCGCCATCCCCTGCCTGCGTCCTCCTTCATTCGGAGGGCGGGGTCCTCCTCCATCATGCGGCGAGCCGTCTCGGCATCGTAAAAGGCGCCAATCGGCTTGGTGGGATTCAGAAAAGCAGGGTCCTCCCCGTCCACCACCACCTGCGTGACCACCGTGGCAACCTGCCAGGGCATATGGCGGCGGCGCAGCTCCATGAGCAGCCCCTTTTGCAGATGATAGCCGATATATCCCTGGCTCATGGCAATGCACTCCGCAAGGGGCATCTCGGGCACCTTTTCATCCGTCTTGTGGGCGGTATCAAAGGCGAGGGCAATCATGCCGACCTGCGGCCCGTTTCCGTGGCTGACGATGATCTCGTTGCCGTCCTCAATCAGGTCCACCAGCGCAGGGCACGCCCTTTCAATGCGCTCCCGTTGCTCGCTCGGGGTATCCCCCAGGGCGTTGCCGCCGAGGGCAATCATAATGCGCGACACGTTGCACCTCCTGCGGCAGGAACCTGCTGGGTAATACAGTGAATATTGCCGCCGCCGTACGCCACCTCCAGCGTATGCACGCCCACTACCCTGCGGTCGGGGAACATCTCGGCAATTTGCTTCAGCGCCAGCGCATCGTTTTTATCTCCGTACTGCGGCACAATCACGCCGCCGTTGACAATGAGAAAATTCATATAGGAGGCAATGCTGACCTCGCCGTTTTCGCGCGGAATGCTTCCCTCGGCGTAGTCAATGGTTTCCGCACCCTGAAGCAGGCAGGGCTTTTCCGTCAGGCACAGCTTGTGAATCTTGAGCTTGCGCCCCTTGGCGTCCACAAAGGTGGAAAGCGCCTTGTACGCCGCCTGTGCCTCGCCGTAAAAGGGGTGATTTGGGTCATCGCTCCAGATGCACGCGACCTCCCCGGGTGCCACGAAGCAGGCAACGTCGTCAATAT
Organism: Clostridia bacterium; assembly: GCA_017397205.1. GTDB lineage: Bacteria > Bacillota > Clostridia > Oscillospirales > CAG-272 > UBA1740. Next base: position 1,388 of record JAFQJX010000138.1, read on the forward strand.
GCCCGTTGGTTTCGTCGGGGTCAACGCCGTCCTTCAGCCAAAGCACCTTCTCACAGCCGAGGTACTCCAGGAGCATTTTCTCAATCTGCCCCTTGGTCAGGTGGGGGTTTCTGCCCTCGGAAAGCAGGCACATCTCGGTGGTCAGCACCGTACCCTCGCCGTCCACGTGAATGGAGCCGCCCTCCAGCACGAAGCCCTCGGTGCGATAGGAATCCACGCCCTCAATCTCGCAGATTTTCTGCGCCACCCGGTCGTCGTTTGCCCAGGGGAAGTACAGCCCGTCGTAAAGGCCGCCCCACGCGTTAAAGGTCCAGTCCACGGCACGCATGCCGCCCCTGTCGTCCACGAGGAAGGTCGGACCGCTGTCACGGACCCACGCATCGTCCGCGAGAATTTCCACCACCCGCACCTCGGGCGGCAGCTTTGCTCTTGCATTCTGGTATTGCGCGGGGCTGACCCCCACCGTCACGCTCTCAAACTGCAAAATCGCCTCCGCCACGCGGCAAAACGCCGCCTGTGCGGGCTTGGCGCCCATGCGCCAGTTATCAGGCCTCTCAGGCCAGAGCATCCAGACCCCCGCCTGCTTTTCAAACTCCGCAGGCATCCGGTAGCCGTCCTGTCGGGGGGTGGTGCCAACAATTCTCTTTGCCATAGTAACTCTCCTTTTTGATACTTGTCAGACTCGTCTTTTGTGACCTTGCCGCGCGCGCCACCAGATCAGCACCTCGCCGATCAGGATGCTGACAACGGAGCCCACGGTAATCGGCAGATAGTAGGATAGGGTTTCCCTGTCAAGGGACAGGGGGACCGCCGTGAAAACAACGGACAGCAGAATGAGCACCATCGGCACGTAGGCAATCAGCTTAAGCACCCAGCCCTGCCCGGGCACGCGAAAGGGTCGCGGACGCGTGGGGTCGTCACGGCGGAGCCGCAAAAATGCGGGAAATACGGGAACGTAGCTCAGGAGCAGCATCACCAGGTTGAGGGCGAAAAAGCTCCAGAACAGAGAGGAATCGGGGAACAGATACCCCATCAGCGTACCGAGCAGGCACACCGCCGACGCCACGATGCCGGACGTCAGGGCGGATCCGACAGGCATATGGTTTTTCTCTCTCCGCACGGCAAAAATACGGGGCATATCCCCCCTGTCTGCCGCATAGGCGGCAACCGAGTTGACCCCCATGGACCAGGAAATCATATTGCCGAACAGCGTCACGAGGAACAAAAGCGCCACCGCACCCACGAGGAAGCCGCCGCCCTTGCCCACCATCAGGGAAACGGCGTCAATCAGCCCCGTATCCACGCTGATGTCCTCGGTGAGAACTGCCGCGCCGATGCCAAAGGCGGAAAAGAGATAAATCCCTGCAATCACCACGCCGCCAATGACGATGGCGAGGGGAATCTGCCGCCTGGGCTTCTGCATGCTGTCCGCATAGGTGCAAACCACCTCAAAGCCGAGGAAATTGAAGATAATGACGGAGATATAGGACAAGCTTCCCAGGTCAAAGGACGGCAAAAAGGAGCGCAGATTCATGGGGTTGACGAAGCCGTTTCTTGCGACGTAGTAAACCCCGAGACCGCCCACGAGCAGGGCAAGCAGCACCTTGACCGCCGCGCTGACGTTGAGAATGACGATGCTGTCGCACACGGGGTAAAAGGCAATCCCCGTCACCGTCCATACGAATACAAGCTGTATCAGCAAGCTGACAAGAGGATGCAGCGAAACGCCGAATATCACGCTGATAAGCTCGGGCGTCACCACGGCAAGCGATGCCATCCACAGGGGAAAGTTAATCCAATAATACCAGGACACGCGGGCGCCCCATTTGGTCCCGGGGTAGGCGCTGGTGACCCAATCGTAAAGCCCTCCGTCCCCCACGTAGGCGGTGCCAAGCTCCGCCGAAATGAGTCCGTAGGGCAACAGAAACGCCACAATCATAAAAATCCACCAGAAGTATTGGCTGTTTCCGATAGAGGCGACGGGCGCCGCCGCCTCTGCCACGAACACCACGCAGATGACGGAGAGAATGACGTCAATCAAACGGAATTTTTTGGTCTCTTCCATATGCGGCTCCCTCCTTAGCCCTCGTTGCCTCTTCCGCCAAGGCGCTCACGCAGAAAGCCGTCCAGCTCCTCCTTTGCGGCGGCAATCCGCGTGCCGCAGAACTGCCGCTGACCGTAGGTCAGGTAGACGAGAAGCCCACGCATCGCCGTCAGGCGGTTGCCCGCCTGCTCCCAGCAAAGGGAGGCGTCGGAGTCTGCCACCTCGTCCGTCACGTCCTCGCCGCGCGTCGCAGGCAGGCAGTGCATAAACTTGCACCCCAGGTTGCCGAGCTGCATCATCTCGCGGTTTACCTGATAATCGTGGAACACTCTGACGCGCTCCTCCTTGGGCATTTCATTTTCATAAAGACCGTACCAGACGTCGGTATAGATAAAGTCCGCGCCGCGCACCGCGCTGCGGTCGTCCGTCACCTGCCAGGAGCCGCCCGACAGGCGGCAGTTTGCCTCCAGAATTTCCTTGTGCCCCTCATTCAGCTGATGCCCCTGGGGTCCGTAGTGAACGAAATGCATGCCCATTTTGGTGGTGATAAAGCCGAGGGAAGCGCACACCTGCGTGCCGTCGCCCACGAATACCACCTTGCAATCCTCAAGGCGCTTACCGCGCGGCAGGTTTTCAAAAATGGTACACATATCCCCGATTTCCTGCGTGGGGTGGTTGTAGTCGCTCATGCCGTTGAGGACGGGCACGGAGCAGGACCTTGCAAGCTCCACGACGGATTTGTGCTCAATCACGCGCGCCATCACGATATCCACAAGGTGCGACAGCACCTTGCCCGTATCTCCGATGGTTTCGTGACCGCCCAGCTGAATCATGCCGGGGCCAAGGTATTGGGCGTGACCGCCCATCTGGCTCATCGCAGTTTCAAAGGAAACGCGCGTGCGGGTGGAGGACTGCTGAAAAATCATGGCAAGGGTCATGTCCTTCATCAGCTGCGGATAGTATCCGCGTGCAATTGCGCGCTTGATAGCAAGGGACAGCTCCACAATGTCCGTCAGCTCCTCCTTGGTATAGGTGGCGGTGTCAATAAAATCTCGCTTCATATTTTCTCCCTTTCATTTGTGAACGTTTCAAAAGCACCGCCAAAAGCTCGCGGTGTCTCGTTTCCTTAAGGGTTTGAAAAAAACGCACGCTTTATACACTCCGCACGCCTCCCCTGGCATTTTTTTCTTTTTTTGCCCGTGCAACATTTTTCACCCGAGGGTTACACTATCAGCAGAATGTGGCAAAGCCGAGCCAAGGCGGAGCCGCAGAAAACACAATAAAAGCATGAAAAAACGCCGCGGTGGACGGTAAAATCACGGCGGCTTAAAAAGGAGATACGGTATGAAAACACACGTCAAAGGGGCGCTGGCCCTTTCGCTTGTCCTCGCACTTTTGCTTTGCCTTGTCGGCTGTGGCTGTGAAAGGGGAGGAAAATTTGAGGTCGCCGTCTTTGCATACAAGTATGACGACAGCTATATTGCCACCGTGCGCGAAGCCCTTAAGGAGGGATTTAAGGAGCATCGCGGCGAGGTCAGAGTCACCTTCTATAACGGAGAAAACAACCAGCAAACACAAAGCACACAGATTGATACCGCCATCACGCGCGGCGTGGACCTTTTGCTCATCAACGCCGTGGACTTCCAGGCGGCAGGTGAGTCGCTTGCTACGAAGGCAAAGAATGCAGGCGTGCCCTGTATCTTCTTCAACCGCGAGGTAACGGACGCGGCAATCAACACGGCGGATAACTTCTGCTTTGTCGGCACCGACCCCGATGCCCCCGGGTATATGCAGGGGGAGCTGGTTGCCGACCTGCTTTCCACAAACGAGGCGTTCCGCCGCTATGACCGCAACGGCGACGGCAAAATCCAGTATGCCATGTTCCGCGCAGAGGTGGGCAACGCCGAGGCGGACGGCCGCACCAGATACAGCGTCAGCGAGGCAAACCGACTTCTTGCCGAGAACACCGCTCTTACGGCGGCAAACAAAACGGGTGGCGTGCTCACCCGCGTCGGGGCAGACCAGCTTGCAAACTGGGACAGCGCCACCGCCAACAGCATGATGAGCGCCCTGTTCCGCGTCAGCGGCGGAGTGCCGAATATTGAGCTGGTGCTGTGCAACAACGACGATATGGCGCTGGGTGTCATCTCCGCCCTCAACGCGGCAGGATATAACGGAGAGGGCAGCCGCACGGGCTCCACCTCCTATATTCCCGTCTACGGCGTGGATGCCCTTGCCACCGCGATGGACGCCATTCAAAGCGGCAAGATGGAGGGCACCGTCCGCCAGGACGGAGCCGCCATGGCGGAGGCAATCGTGAAGATTTCCATGAATTTGCTTCACGGCAAGGACTTCCTTGCGGATACGGACTACACCTTTGAGGAGGGCGGGCGCAAGCTCCGCATTCCCTATACGCCCGTCAAGGCGTAACGGACACACGGCGAGGAGGAGCGATGGAATACTTGCTTGAAATGCGGGGGATTGAAAAATCCTTTCCGGGTGTAAAGGCCCTGAAGGGCGTGGATTTACGGCTCCGCCCCGGCACGGTGCACGCGCTGATGGGTGAAAACGGCGCGGGAAAATCCACCCTGATGAAATGCCTGTTCGGGATCTATCAGAAGGACAGGGGACAGATTTTCGTTGGCGGCAAGGAGGTGCATTTTGCAGGTCCGCGCGATGCCCTCGAGGGGGGCGTTGCCATGGTGCATCAGGAGCTGAATCAGGCAACCAAGCGCACGGTGATGGACAATATCTGGCTGGGTCGCTACCCAAAGCGCGGCGGCTTTGTAGACGAAGCAAAAATGCGCCGCGATACCCTCGTCCTCTTTCGCGAGGTGGGGATTACCCTCGACCCCGATGCCGTTATCGGCACGCTTTCCGTCGCCGACCGACAAATGGTGGAGATTGCACGCGCCATCTCCTACCGCGCGAGCATTCTGGTCCTGGACGAGCCGACCTCCTCCCTGACCGAGCCGGAGGTGGAGCACCTGTTCCGCATCCTTGACTCCCTTAAGAAAAAGGGGTGCGGCATTATTTATATTTCGCACAAGATGGCGGAAATCCTCGCTATCTCCGACGACGTGACCGTCATGCGTGACGGCGCCTTCATCTCCTGTGACAGGGCAGAGGACCTCACCGCAGGGGAAATCATTCACCGCATGGTGGGACGGGAGCTCGTTGACCTGTATCCCGAAATGGAGGGAGAGGTCGGAGAGGAGCTGCTGCGCGTCAGCCATCTGAGCGCCCGTCACGCAAGGGTCAAGGACGTTTCCTTTTCCCTTCACCGCGGAGAAATCCTCGGCTTTGCAGGGCTGGTGGGTGCGGGGCGCACCGAGGTGCTGGAAACCCTGTTCGGGCTTCGCGCACGGGAGGAGGGGCACCTGTACCTTGACGGCAAGGAGCTCACGGTGCGGACACCGAGAGATGCCATTCGTGGCGGCATCGCCCTGCTGACAGAGGAGCGCCGCGCAAACGGCATTTTCGGTGGGCTTTCCATTGTGGAAAACGCCTGCATCTGCTCTTATCCGCGCTACAGGGGCGCCCTCGGGCTGCTGTCGGGTGCAAAAATGACACGGGATACCGCGCGCCTTGCAAAGGAGTTACAGGTAAAGACTCCCTCCCTCTCTACCCCCATCCGCCTGCTTTCGGGCGGAAACCAGCAGAAGGTAATTCTCGGCAGATGGATGCTGACCTCCCCCGAGGTGCTGCTGCTTGACGAGCCGACGCGCGGTGTGGACGTGGGTGCAAAATATGAAATATACCGCCTGATAGGAGAGCTCAAGAAGCAGGGCAAGGGTGTCGTCGTCGTTTCGTCGGAGCTGCCTGAGCTGATGGGCATCTGCGACCGCATTATCGTGATGTCGGGCGGGCGCATCAGCGGAGAGGTGTCGGGCAAGGAAAGCACCCAAGAAGAAATTATGACCCTGGCGGCAAAATTCGCCTAAGGAGATGCATATGGAACAAAACCTGCAAGGTGGGGGTAAAAACCCCCTCAAAAAACTCGGCAACAAGTGGAGCACCTTTATGGAGGACACGCGCACGCGCTGGCACGGCTTTCTCCGTCTTTCCCCGCGCGAAAAGGGCAAACGTGCGCTTGGATGGCTTGGGGACAACGCCCTGTATCTGCTCATTCTCGTCTTTGTCCTCGGCGTCTTCTTTTATAACAGCAGCTTCCTGTCATTCGGCTCCATTGTTAATATTCTCATGCAATCCGCCTCCCGTCTGCTGATGGCTCTCGGCGTGGCGGGGATTATCGTGCTGACGGGGACGGACCTGTCCGCGGGGCGGTGCCTTGGGCTTTGCGCCTGCATCTGCGCCTCGCTGCTTCAGGCAAACGGGGTCGCGAACAAAATGTTTTCGCGCCTCACCTTCTCCCCTGCCCTCATTCTACTTGCCCTCCTCGTTTCACTTCTCGTGGGCGGCGCGGTGGGTGCCTGCAACGGCTTTATGGTCTCGCGCTTCAAGCTGCACCCCTTTATCGTCACGCTGGGCACGCAGCTGATTCTCTACGGGGCGGTCATGTGGTACGTCAGCTTGGGGCAGAATAACAGCGCCCCGATTGCAGGGCTTGCCCCTGCCTATACCCGTCTTGTGACGGGCGGCTTCCGTATCCTGGGCGTGCAGATTCCCAACTATCTGTGGATCGTGCTGGGTGTGACGGTCCTGATGTGGGTGGTGTGGAACAAAACCGTGCTCGGCAAAAATATGTTTGCCGTCGGCACCAACCCCGAGGCGGCGGCTGTCTGCGGCGTCAACGTCTCACGCACCATCGTCACCGTCTTTTTCCTGGCGGGGCTTCTGTACGGCGCCTCCGCCTTCGTGGAGTGTGCGCGCGTTGCCTCCAACTCCACCGCAACGGGTGTCAACTATGAGCTGGACGCCATTGCCGCCTGCGTGATTGGCGGCGTGTCCTTTATGGGCGGCATCGGTAAAATCAGCGGGGTTGTGCTGGGCGTATTTTTGCTCCAGCTTGTCAACGCAGGGCTGGTATTCCTCAATTTTGAGCCCGCCGTCATGACGGTCGTCAAGGGTGCCATTATCCTCATTGCCTGCGCCATTGATATGCGTAAATATATCGCCAAGCGGTAAGCACAGCGCCACCAAGGGCACTGTGCCGCGACAGAACCCCCTCGCGGGATTTGCGATAGATTGCTGATGATATAGATGCCATCAGCAATGCGATTTATCTGCGATGCGGTATGCCCGGTGGGCGTGTGATGCGCTTCGCGCGATACGTCAACGCGGAGCCGAGACAACGGCAGCAAAGAACAGACAGGACAAGAAAAGAAAAGAAAAAAGGCAGTCGCTGACTGCCTTTTTTGCATGATTTGTTTGTTACTTCGGATTTGCAACGAACGCTCCGTTGACGAAGCGGCCCTCCTCGGCGGTGCCGTCGGGGCGGGTGCAGACAATCTCGCCTGCATTGCCCTCGTCCTCCCAGATACCCTCGTATACCGTGCCGTCGGGGGTTGTTCTGATGCCGTAGCCCTTGACGTCGTCCTCCTCAAAATAGCCCTCGTGACGGGTGCCGTCAGGCCACGAGAGAACGCCGTCGCCCTGCCACATATCGTCAAACCATTCTCCGCAGTACATTTTCCCGTCGGAATAGGTATGCTCGCCGTAGCCGTTGTAATCGCCGTTTACGAAATAGCCCTCGTGGTAGGTGCCGTCAACAAAGGTATATCTTCCCTTGCCGTTGCGCTGCCCGTCCTGCCACTGCCCCTTGTAGGAGGA
>JAFQJX010000017.1 GCA_017397205.1 Clostridia bacterium
ATTCGGTAGCGGTGAGGGTAAGGGTATTATCCGTGACTCCCTGCGCGGTAAGGACGTGTACATTATCTCCGACGTGTTCAATCACGGCGTGACCTACTCCATGTACGGACAGACCGTACCCATGAGCCCTGACGAGCACTATCAGGACCTGAAAAGAATTATCGGTGCAATCGGCGGCAAGGCGCGCCGCATCTCCGTCATTATGCCGATGCTCTACGAGGGCAGACAGCACAAGCGCTCCGCAAGAGAGTCCCTTGACTGTGCAATGGCGCTTCAGGAGCTTGTCAATCTCGGCGTCACCAACCTCATTACCTTTGATGCACACGACCCCCGTGTACAAAATGCCATTCCTCTCCATGGCTTTGATAACTGCCGCTCCAGCTATCAGATGATTAAGGCAATGATCAGGGAATATCCCGATATTGAGATTTCTCCCGAAAATATGATGATTATCTCTCCCGACGAGGGCGGCATGGCGAAGTGTATGTACTACTCCTCCATGATGGGCATTGACCTCGGTATGTTCTACAAGCGCCGCAACTATTCCGTGATTATCAACGGCAAAAACCCCATTGAGGCGCATGAGTACCTGGGCAGAAGCGTCAAGGGCAAGGACGTCATTATCGTGGACGATATGATTTCCTCGGGCGATTCCGTCATTGACGTGGCTGAGCAGCTTAAGGAAAAGGGTGCAAAGCGCATCTTCGTGTTTGCAACCTTCGGCCTGTTCTGCAACGGGCTTGAAAATATGGACAAGGCGTATGAGGAGGGCAAGATTTCCAAAATCTTTACCACCAACCTCGTATACAGAACTCCTGAGCTTCTGCAAAGAGAATGGTACGCGGAGGTCAATATGTGCAAGTACGTTGCATACATTATTGATACGCTCAACCATGACCAGACGATCAGCAATCTGCTTGACCAGTCCAAGAGAATCAAGAGAATTCTTGACGAGCACAAAAAGAAGTAATCTCCTTGCCTGTGGCAGGGAAGAAAACGGCCCAACGCGGGCTCACCGCGTTGGGTCTTTCATTTGGGACAGGCGCCCGTGTCGCCCTTTGCACGGGTCCCTACGAAAAAAGGGCCGCTTTTGACGAGGTGTGACAGAGCATGAAAACGAAAACCGAACAAATGTATGCCACAATGAACCCCTGGCGGCTGTTTTTCGTGGTGGCGCTCCCCGGCATGGTCAGTATGTTTGCCATGTCCATTTACAGTGTTTTTGAGGGGATTTTCGTCGGGCAGATTCTTGGCGAGGGGGCGTTTGCCGCAATCAATATTGCCATGCCCTTCGTCATGATTACCTTTTCGCTTTCCGATATGATTGCCGTGGGTGCCTCTGCTCCCATTTCCGTTGCGCTTGGCAAGGAGGACCACGAAACGGCAAACAACGTATTTACCTGCTCCGTCATTCTCGTATTCCTCTTTGCCGTCTTGCTCGGGGGCGTTATTTTCGGCCTTGCCGTACCGCTTTGCCGCATGATGGGGGCAGACGGGGCACTGCTTGATACGGCGGTGCGGTATTTGCGTACGTTTGCCCTGTGTACACCGCTGTCCACCCTGTTCTTTGCGGTGGATAATTACCTGCGTATCAGCGGCTACGTCAAAACGAGCATGGTGATTAATATCTTCAGCAACGTGGCAACCCTGGGGCTGCTCACGGTCTTTCTTCTCTTTTGCAAAATGGACGTCGTAGGGTCGGCGCTTGCGACTTCAATTGCCATGAGCGTCTGCGCCCTCGTTGCTCTCGCGCCCTTCGTGTTCAAAAAGGCACTACTTCGGTTTACAAGGCCGCGCTTTTCCCGTGCCATGCTCCGCCAGATATGTGCCTGCGGCTCGCCCGTATTCTTAAATAACATTTCGGGACGTGTGACCTCCATTCTGATGAATCTCTCCCTGATGACGCTGGGCGTCAAGGTGCTTGGAGAGGGCGGGGGACAGACGGCGGTTGCCGTTTACGCGGTCCTGATGTATTCGAGCGACCTCTGTTGGCCCCTCCTGTACGGTATCTCGGACTCCCTCGCTCCCGCGCTTGGGTACAATTGGGGGGCAAAGAATTACGGGCGCGTCAAGAAAATCGCAGGATGCGCCTATATTGGCACGGCGATCGTCGGCCTTGTGTCCACCTCCTTTTTGTTCTTTTTCTCCGGCACCGTTGCCTCCTGGTTTGTTAAGGCAGAGGACGTGCGTCTGCTTGAGATGGCAACCGCCGCCATCCGCCTGTTCTGCTTTGCCTATCTGTTCCGCTGGTTTGTTGTCACCACGCAAGGGCTTTTCAGCGCCATTGAAAAGCCGCGACAGGCAACCCTCATGTCCGTTTGCACCGCATTTGTGTTTCCCGTCCTTTTGCTCGGCGCCCTCTGGTTTTTGGGGCTGGACGGCATCTGGCTCAATTTTGTCTTCGTGAATGCCCTTTCGGGTGCCGTTGGCGTTTACCTTTTGTGTCGGCTGCTGCGTGAAATCAGGCGGCGCCAGAGGCAAGCCGCTGGGGAAACGGAGCCGTCACCCGAGCGCACTTAAAAATCAAAAGAGCAAATGCCGAGGAGGTCCTCAGGCATTTGCTCTTTTTGTCACTTTGCGTCAGGGGCAGGGGAGGGGTCAGGTGACGGTTTCAAACTTATAGCCGACGCCCCACACCGTTTTGAGCGCCCACTTGTCGCTCACGCCGTCCAGCTTTTCGCGCAGGCGCTTGACGTGCACGTCAATGGTGCGGGAATCGCCGAGGTAATCGTAGCCCCATACCTTGTCCAGCAGCTGGTCGCGCGTAAATACGCGGTTGCAGTTGCGCGCGAGGAAATAAAGAAGCTCCAGCTCCTTGGGGGGAATATCCACCGCTCTTCCGCGCAGCTTCAGCTCGTATTTCTGCAAGCTGATTTCAATCTGGTCAAACTGTACGACCTCGTCGTTTTCCGTCTTGCTGTGTGCGTTGTAGCGCCGCAGCACCGCCTTGACGCGTGCGTAAAGCTCCTTCATGTCACAGGGCTTGACGACAAAGTCGTCAGCACCCAGCTCAAGCCCCAGCACCTTGTCAAAGGTTTCGTCCTTTGCGGTAATCATGATAATGGGCTTCGCGGATACCTCGCGGATTTCG
>JAFQJX010000139.1 GCA_017397205.1 Clostridia bacterium
AAAAAAAACCGCTGCGCGAGCGGCGGATAGAACGAGGTGCTTATGACTTTTCAATTATCTTGCCCGCATGACGGTGAAAAATGGTGGCTGGGTGCCGTCACCGAGGGGACGAAAATGCCCGTCGATGCGGCGAGCGAGCCGTATGTCTTTGACGGGACCGTCAATCGCACGGGAAACCAGCTGTGCACCCTTTTGGTCAGTGACCGCGGAAGATACGTTTATACCGAAGGCGGGTGCCGCGTGGAAATCGGAAACGGCAAGGTTGTACTCTCGGACACGGTAGGCGACGTGGATTTTGGCGAGGGGTACCCCTCTCTAAGAGATGCCTATCTGGCGGCAGCAGACAAGCACTTCTTCCACGCAGAGACAGCAGTGCCCCCTATCCTGCTGCTCTCCCCGCAATACTGCTCCTGGGTGGAGCTGCTGCGTGACGTCGACCAAGAAAAAATGGTCGCCTACGCCGAGGGCATCAAGGAGAACGGCCTGCCTCGCGGCGTGCTCATTATTGATGACGGATGGATGAATGACTACGGCGAATGGGCGTTTCGGGAGGACAAATTCCCCGACCCGCGCAAGATGTGCGAGACCCTGCACGCGCTGGGTTTCAAGGTCATTCTCTGGGTGTGCCCCTTCGTCAATCGCGGCGCAAAGGATTTTGAAATGCTGGAGCGCGCAGGCGCACTCGTCAAGGACGCAAGCGGTAAGACCGCCTTCCGCAATTGGTGGGACGGGGTCAGCGCGGTGCTGGATATGACCGCCCCCGTAGCGTGGGAGTATTTGAATGACGTCCTGCATCACCTGATGGACGACTACGGCATCGACGGCTTTAAGTTTGATGCGGGGGACCCCATTTATTACAAGACCGATGATCTTACCTACGCCCCTACCAGCCCGAACGGGCAAAGCGAGCTTTGGGCACAGTTTGCTGCACAATATACGTACAGCGAGCTGCGCGCCTGCATGGGCTTGGGCGGCTATCCCGTCGTACAAAGACTGCGCGACAAAAACAGCTCCTGGGATGCAAATGGCGGACTTTGTGCGCTCATCCCCGACATGATTCAGGCGGGGCTGGCGGGCTATCCCTACTGCTGCCCCGATATGGTGGGAGGCGGAATGGAAAGCAATTTTGGCGAGGGCAAGACCCACGATATGGAGCTCTTCATCCGCGCCTGCCAGTGCACGGCACTCATGCCAATGATGCAGTTTTCTTACGCGATTTGGACGCACAGTCAAAACGATGAGGTGCGAGAAATTGTAAGGCAAACCGCCACCCTGCGTCAAAAGCACGCCCCTTATATAGAGGAACTGATCGAAGAAGCGCGCACCACCTGTGCGCCCCTCCTGCGCTGTCTGGAATACGTGTATCCGCATCAGGGGCTCTCCTGTGTAAAAGACCAATTTATGCTTGGAAATCGGCTTTTGGTCGCGCCCGTCCTGACAAAGGGCGCCACAAGCCGCCGCGTCATTTTGCCGCAGGGGAATGCGTGGCGCTATCTGCCCACGGGAGAGATTTACGAGGGCGGACAAACGGTTGAGGTGGAAGCGCCTCTCAACGTACTGCCCTACTTTGAGCGAGTATAAAGCAAACGAAAGAGTTTTCAGAATCGCGAGGGCGCGCACGCCCGACTGACCCAAAGCAAAAAAGAGCAAGAGTAAAAGGATAGACCTCCTTCTATTCTTGCTCTGTTCGTTTTTTATCAATGAATTGATGCTGACGCATCATGAATTGGCTTCGCCATGATTTCTCGCTTCGCTCTCTCTGTACCTTGACGGCGAGACGCCGGTATGCTTTTTGAAATCTCTGGAAAAATCATAGAGGTTCAGATATCCCAAGGACTGCGCTACGTCCGACAGCGTGCCATAGTCACTTTGCAGCATTTCCTTTGCTTTCTCAATGCGTACCCGCTGAACATACACAATAGGAGACACGCCCATCACTCCCGTAAACAGCTTTCTGAAATAGACGGTGGAAAGGCCTGTCAGCGCAGCGAGGTCGTCATTTGTAATGCGTTCATGATAGTGGGTGGAAATGTATTCCAGCGCGGGCAGAATCTTCTTCTGCTTTTCCGTCGGCAAATACTGCTCCTGCTCGGACTTGGCAAGGGCAAGCAGAATGGTGTAGACCTCTCTGATGCTCTCCAGCTCCATCAGTGGCTTTTTCAGATTTCGACTTTGCTCCAACGCTTTGAACATTTTGAGTATGTGTTCCCCGTTTTTGACAAAAAAGGTCAGGGGCTCCTTCGCCGTGAGCTCGCTCTCAAACTCAATCGTGGTAAAATGTCCTGTTTTGGTACAGTGCCACTCATAGGAGCAGCCCTTAGGCAAAATGACAACGTGATTCAAATCCGACAGATAACGCTTCCCCTCCGATAGGTACGTGGTTTCGCCCTCGTATTTTATCACCAGCGCCCATTGGGAGCGATTGTTCCGCCTTCCCTTTTTGTTTTGGGGGGAGTAAAAGGTGGAGGCAGTGAAAACCTTTGTAATCACCAAATTTGATAAAAGCGTCGTGTGCATTTCTCGCTCTTTGCTCCTTGTTCTGTGCATCATATGACTTATAATACCATAAAAGCAAAAAAGATGCAACAATATCTGTATCAAATTTGATAAACGGTATCATGTTTGATATTGCTTGAAAAAGGCATTTGTACTATACTGCATTCGGAGGTGAAGCCAATGAAACAAAAATTATCGCAAATACCTGCCCCTGCACTTGCAGGAGTCATTCGTGAAAAAAGCACCCTTG
>JAFQJX010000140.1 GCA_017397205.1 Clostridia bacterium
GAGCAGGTTTGCTACGGCATTGAGGAGGGACTGACCACGGGTGCCTCAGGAGATTTGCGTCAGGCAACCCGTATTGCAAGCTATATGGTGACCCAATACGGTATGGACGATGAGATGGGTCTTGCCGTCATCAGCGTGCTTGGCGAAAGCGCACAGCTGAGCGAGCGCGTGTACCGCCGTATCAACGAGATTCTGAACCAGGAGCTGGCAAACGCCCGCACCCTGATTGCAGAGCACAGAGATGCCCTGGATGCACTCGTTGCGGTTCTGATGGAGCGCAACCACCTGCGCGAGGACGAAATCAAGTCCGTCCTTGCCCCCTATATTCCTACGGAATCCTGATTTACTACCAAGGCAAGCGCCTGAAAATAAACTATACATTCATTATTGGAGGAACAACACATGGCAAATCTGGAAAAGGCAAAGGAAATGTACGAGCTGATCAAGCGTGCATTTGCCGAGCTTGAATGGACCTATGACGAAAGAGAAGAGGATATGATGATCATCAGCGGCACCAGCTCAAACGATCTTCCCATCCGCTTCGGACTTGACGTGCTGGCAGAGAACGAGGTGATCAGATTCCTCTCTCCCATGCCCACCAACGTACCCGACGACAAGAGAGTGGACGCCGCCATCGCTGTTGCCGTTGCCAACTACGGCATGATTCACGGCAGCTTTGACTACGATATGCGTGACGGTGAAATCCGCTTCCGTATGACCACGTCCTACCGCGACAGCCACATTTCCACCGACGTCATCAAGTACATGATGATTGTTGGCGCAAGAACGATGGACGATTACAACGACCGCTTCTTCGCTCTTTCCACGGGCAATATGACCCTGGAGGAGTTTATCGCAAAGGACGGCCAGTAAGCCGAATCGGGAAAGGCAGGGAATACCCTGCCTTTCTAAAAACGGACATTCAAAAGCAAGGAGTCTACTATGTGGACAGTTCTGTTTCTCATCTCTCTTGCCATTTTAGTGCCGTGCTATGCTGCCGCGATTGCACAGCTCGTCGCGCATCGGCGCATCAAATGGCTGCCCTCTCCTTTTTTGCTAGTGCTCGTTTCCACGGGCATTGCGGGCTATCTTGCCTATTTCTGCATGTACTGCGACATTTTCAGCGAGCAGAATGCAGGAATTGCGCGCGCCCTCGCGGTGTCGGTCTACGACACCCGGCGCCTGTTCGGCCTTGAGGGGGAGTATCCCTCCCTTGTCAATGCTGCCGCCGAGGCAGGTGCCATGCTGCCCGCCCTGATGCCCCTGTACCGCATCTTTATCGCCGTGATTTTCGTTGTCACACCAATTCTGACCTTGGGCGTCGTGCTTTCGTTTTTGCAGGATTTTCTTGCATATCTGCGCTATATGCGCGGCTATTTTGCCAAGAAATACGTCTTTTCTCAGCTGAATCAGAAGTCGGTGGCGCTTGCCAACGACCTGCGTGAGAAATACCCCCGTGCCGTCATCGTGTTTACCAATACCATCAGCAACACCGAGGACAAAACCTCAGAGCTGCTTGAAAGTGCAAAGGACCTGAAGGCGGTTATTTTCAAGAAGGACATTACCTCCGTGCGCTTCGGCTTCCATTGCAGATGGAAGGAGCTGAGCTTTATCTGCATCAGCGAGACGGAGGAGGACAATATTTCCGATGCGGTTTCCCTCAAGGACAAGTATGACCGCATTGGCACCAACATGAACCTGTACGTGTTTTCCACCAACGCCGCAGGGGAGATGCTGCTCTCCAACCACGGCGCGGAAAAGATGCGTGTCTTCCGTATCAACGATGCGCGCCGCCGCGTGCAGAATTTCCTGTGGGAGCACGGCGAGGAATTCTTCCGTGATGAAGAGACCTACCCCGGAGTCGGGGACGAGGTGATTCAAAAGGACTATTTGCCTAAGAAGCGGAGCGAGTTCAGAGAAATCAACTGTGTCATTGTCGGGCTTGGTAAATACGGCACCGAGCTTGCAAAGGCGCTCCTCTGGTATTGCCAGATGGACGGATATCTCTTCAGCTTACATATCTTTGACAAGGACCCCGATGCCGAAAAGCGCTTTACCGCCCTTTGTCCAGAAATCATGGACAAGAGCATCAACGGCAAGAATCTCAACCGCGAGGCATACTACGACGTCACCGTGCACAGCGGCATCAACGTAGAGGGCAGCGAGTTTGCCGACGAGATTAAGAAGCTGTACCGCACCACCCACGTCTTTGTCATGCGCGGCAACGACGAGGATAATATCCGCACAGCGCTTCAGCTTCGCACGCTCTTTGAGCAGATGACGAACGATATCAATCCCAAAATCAGGACCGTCGTCTATAACAAAAAGCTGGCAGACCGCCTGCAGGTTGCTACCCATTGGAGACGGCAGAAGCCCTACCGTATTGATTTTATCTGGGGGCTGGAAAACTCCTTTACGGAGGAGGTGCTGCTTGCCCCCGCCTTTGAGCCGACGGCACTTCTGCGCCACCTGAAATACGGCAAGCTGCATGACGTAGTGCCTGAGCTTGTCGGCTGCGCCCCGACGGAAACCGTCCGCATCAAGGCGCGCCTTGCCCGTGAGGTCGCCCGCGAGGAGAAGCGCCTTGTCCGTCAGAGAACGGGGGAGGAGAACGAGCCGCTTCCGCAAAGTGACAAGCGCCGTTGCCTTGACGCTATGACCACCTTCTGGCAGTACGAGTATAACTATAATTCCTCCGTGGCATCCACCATTCACCGCAAGGCAAAAATCTCGGTATTCCCCTGTACGGAAACGGAGCCCGCCCTGCGTGAGGAGCAGGACCTCTGGACCCTGCGCGTGATGGAGCATTCCCGCTGGAATACCTATATGCGTACCGAGGGCTACGTCTACACGCAAATCATGGACGAAAACAGCCGCAACGACCTTGGCAAAAAGCATCACTTTATCGTGGGCTTTGACCTTTTGCCCGAGGAGCAAAAGGAAAAGGACGACGACTGAACAAAGGAAAATTCCACCCGCGGGTGGAATTTTCTTTTTTGCTGTTGCCATGGGGGAGGGAATGTGGTACAATGAAAAAAACGCCCCGTAGGGGCGAGGAGGATACAGGATGCAGAATATTGAGAGAAAAGAAGGGGAGACGGCACCCAGAACGGGGCTTCTTTCGCTTTTCTTTACCTTCTTCAGAATTGCCTTGTTCACCTTTGGCGGTGGATATGCCATGATTCCCCTGATTCAGCGGGAGGTTGTGGAAAAAAAGAAATGGCTGACGGACGATGACCTGCTTGAAATCGTTGCAATTGCGGAAAGCACACCGGGGCCGATTGCCATCAATACAGCCACCTTCGTCGGCACGAGAAGGCGGGGCTTTTTCGGCGCCTTTTTTGCCACGCTCGGCGTGGTGCTGCCCTCCTTTATCATTATTTTTGTGATTGCAAATCTGCTGCAGCAGTTTGCCCATATCCGTGCCGTGCAGTACGCCTTCTGGGGCATCCGCGCAGGCGTGCTTGCCCTGATGGTCAAGGCGCTTGTCAATATGGCAAAGAAATGCAGGCGGCACCTTGTCTCCTACGCAATCGTTTTGCTTGCCTTTGTGGCGGTGGCGTTCCTTTCCTTACCCGTCATTTTAGTGCTGGTTGCCTGCGCCCTCGTCGGGCTTCTGGAGGCAACGCTTGAAAAGAGGAGGAGCGAGAAATGATTGCACTTCTCTGGAAGCTGTTTTTCACCTTTTTCAAGATCGGACTCTTTACCTTCGGCGGCGGCTACGCCATGGTGCCCCTGATGCAGGAGCAGGTGCTCGCTCACGGCTGGGCAACCGAGGCGGAAATCATCAATTTCATTGCCGTAGCAGAAAGCACGCCGGGACCGATTGCCATCAATATGGCAACCTATATCGGGACGGAAACCGCGGGCATTTTAGGTGCCTTTTTTGCCACGCTCGGCGTGGTGCTGCCCTCTTTTACCATTATTCTGATTGTCGCGAAGTGTTATGAAAAATTCCGCCGCAGCTTTGTTGTCGGCGGCTGCATGAGTGGGCTGAAGCCCGCCGTCATCGGGCTGATTGCCTCCGCCGTGCTTTCCATTGGTGGGACGGTGTTCTTCGCGGGCGGCGTGCTCGTTTCCCTGACGCAGGCATCCTTCTGGCTGTCCCTCTTGATTTGCGTGCTTGCGCTGCTTCTTGCGTTTGAGAAAAAGACGCATCCAATCGCCCTGATTTGCCTATCTGCCGCCCTCGGGATTGCCTTTGGCTACCTGGCTGACCTGCCCGTGGGATAAGGAGGAGCCATGCAGACACAGGGCTTTTTGCCGTTAAACCGCGCCGAGATGGAGGCGCGCGGATGGGACACCCCCGATTTCGTTTACGTGACGGGGGACGCCTACGTGGACCATCCCAGCTTTGGCGTTGCCATTATTTCCCGCGTGCTTGAGGATGCGGGCTACCGCGTTGCCATTCTTTCACAGCCCGATTATCGCTCCTGCGAGTCGTTTTGTGAGTTCGGCAGACCCCGACTTGGGGTTCTGGTGACGGCGGGTAACATTGACAGCATGGTGGCGCACTATACCGTTTCCAAAAAGAAGCGCACCTACGATTACTATTCCCCCGGGGGACAGGCAGGCAAGCGCCCTGACCGCGCCACCGTCGTGTACTGCAACCGCATCCGCGAGGCGTACGGGGACGTGCCGATTATTATTGGCGGCATTGAGGCGTCTTTGCGCCGCTTTGCGCACTACGATTATTGGAGCGACAAAATCCGCCGCTCCATTCTGGTGGACAGCCGCGCCGATCTTCTTACCTACGGCATGGGGGAGAATATTCTGCTTCGGATTGCCGCCCTCCTGGATAAGGGGGTACCCGTCAAGAAAATCCGCGACGTGCGCGGGTGCGTTTACCTCGCTGGCAAGGACGAAAAAATCCACTTTGACGTAGCGGGTTATTTTGACTATGACGAAATCAAGAGGGACCCGAAGAAATACGCCGCCGCCTTCGGCGTGCAGTATAAAAA